>NZ_DJJJ01000025.1:0-62211 GCF_002434085.1 Acinetobacter sp. UBA6571
GATGGCCGGGTACCGATTTACCGGGTTGGTGATATTGCTATTGTCAGTTCCAGTAAAGCCTTTGAACTGCCGGATTATGTGGCTGGCCAGACTTATGAGTTGCCAGATCAGCGTATTTCATGGGCCGAGCTGGAAGATGCCGACGGGGTAAAAGTACCGTTTGATATGTACAGCATGGATTATGACTATGGCAAGTTTACTCTGGGCGGTGATTTTGCTTTAAATGCGCTGGTTGCACCGCTCAGCATGCGTTATCGCTATCAGGACATGCTGCTGATCCGTGATGTGCAGATCAACGGCCAGCTAACCTTCACCAAGCCACTGACCCACAATTATGATGCTGAAAATACTATTGTCGGTTCAGCGTTGATCATTGGCGATATGCAGGCCCGGTCCACCGGCAAATTTGTACAGCAGTCATGGAATAGTATCTGGTCAGATGAGGCCACTGGTGGGGCGATTTCAGCCAATTACAATGATGCCTTATATCCAATTGCAGTCACGAATAATGGTGCAATTCAGGAACGCTGGGCCTTGGTTTTTACTGGAGATCAATCGTTCCGCTGTGTGGGTGAATACTCGGGACAGATTGGAACAGGAACTATCAACACAGACTATGCCCCAATTAATCCGGTGACCGGTGTGCCGTACTTCATTATTAAAAAAGAAGGCTGGGGGCAGGGCTGGGTGAGTGGTAACGTGCTGCGCTTTAATACAGTGGCTGCAACCTTCCCGGTTTGGGTGATTCGCACCGTAAAGCAGTCCGAACCGAGTGTGATGTCAGATCAGTTCCAGATCATGCTGCGTGGTGATATAGATCGTGATGTTTAGCCTTGATCGGAAGTAATAAGGCTTATGTATTCTTCCTGCTACGAGTTAAGCATGCCGAGTAATTAAGTATCTCTCTTCTATAGACCGCCTCGTGTGGTCTTTTTTTATGGAATCAATTATATGGCGACAGATGTCGATGTTCAGTTTTTTAGTCATTTAAACGGTCTGGTACTAAGTAATAACTGGGGAGATCTGATCCGGTTACTGGATACCTGTCTGGTCAATGGTCTGCCTTTAACTGCAATTACTTCAGCTACAATCGATGCACAGGGTGATATTACACTTAATCTATATGCAGAACACAAGGCGTTGCTATTTCAGGTGATCGAACTGCAAGGGTTTGTACCCGCCAGTATCAATGGGAAATATCGCATCAAGGGCACACCTGATTCAAAAACTCTCATCCTTAAAGCAGAGTTGAAGGGGCAAGCAATTACCACTACAGGTACTGCAAAGCTGGCTTCACTTGGCTATGAGATTATTTTTCGAGATCCAAATGATGTGAAACGGGTATATCGCACGAAAAACCCAACAGTAGAGCATCCATTTATTCGTGTTGATGAATCATTAACAAGCCCAGATGATACTAGTGGTGTTTACACTTCAAGCTATGCAAAATATGCGATGGTGGGTTTGCTTGAAAACATGACCCATATTGATGATTATGAGAATCCTGAAGTTTTACAACTGCCTTTTGATTCGACCGATCCTGCAAAGAATTGGAAAATAACAGGCACGGGTACAAACGTGATTAGAGGGTGGAATCGCTGGTATTGGCGAAAACGTGGGGAAAGAAATCCGGGTGAACAATATGCGGATTCAGATTCAATTAACACAAATGGCAGTGGTCAATTTACGTTAATTGGTGACCAAAATGCTTTTTATTTTTTAACAAATATTCATGTAAATTTTCCTAATCGTAAAATTATGATGGGCTGTGGACTATTTGACTCTATTTTCGATAAATCGTTAATTCAGAATTGGTTTTTGGGGGGTGTAATCACGCAGCAAACAGCAACCAGCTTCTATAACACTATCTATAACTCCCCCAATATGACAATGCTGTGCGGTAGTAGTGCTAGTGGTAAGTTTTTGGTGCTAAAACATGACCCAGCAAATCCCCTAACAGATCACACTTATGCAAATTGTGATATTACGGGGTATAGAAGTGGGATTAATGATCTTCACAGTAATTCATTGGTTGCTGCAACAAGCTTTCCTTTCGGCGACGATAACGGTTTCCTGCGAGGCAACCTAAAGCATGTTTGCTTCTCAAGAAAAAATCCCTTGTATCAACAAGTAACACCAATAATTGCTGAGTCATCGATGTATATCTATGAAAATCTTTATAACAATCCAGCTGCAGGCGATGTTATGGGGGGATTTTACTTTTATATGGGAGAGTTGGAGTGAAGCCGTGCGAGTTCCTAGCTATGCAATCATCTGATCTTTTACAAAACCTGAGTGTCGGCCCTGTAGTTGCACAAATTAAGGGCTCAGTTAAAAAACTTGGTGAAAAATATCAGAATGCAACCGTAGTGGTATACAACAAAGCCAACTTACAACCGATTGCCATCCGCAAGCCTGATGCCGATGGCAATTATCAGTTTTTAGGACTAAACACAGACTTAAAGACGTTTATTGTGGCTTTTGACAAGAACCAGCAATTCAACGCAGTGATTCAATATAATGTGAGGCCTAAATGATAATCCCTTCTTTAGTTGCTGGCCTTGCTCAACTTCAAGCACTAGCAAACTTTATAGATCAAGGTAGGGGAAATGCTACCTTTGTTTTTTATGAAGATGAAAAACCCACTTCCACCTTAATTGAGCCAAATGAATCTAAAAAACTTGTAGTTCTAAATCTTCCTAATCCAAGTTTCAAAAGAATGCTTTTAGATGGTATTGAACTATTTCCCACCTCATCAGAAATTGTTTTAAAAACAGGAATTGCTGTTTGGGCTAGATTATTTAGCGCGAATGGGGATGTGGTGGCTGATTTTCAGATGGGTACAGACATCATTCTAAATAACTATGAATTAGTTATGGGTTCTAAACAGACACTTGACTCAATCATTCTAAAACCATATTTGGGGTAATTTATGGCTGGTATTCGTTTGGAGTTCGCGCAGTTTGGTGATTTCGATAGCTTTGATATTTTTCGTTCGAATACACCAATAAATATTAGTTCACTTCCTAATGCTATTGCTACCGGTTTAACAACAATGTACTACATTGATACAGCCATTATTGAAGGTGCGACTTATTACTATATGGTGCGTGTTAATCGAGATGGGGCGAATTTACTAAGCGAGCAAATTAAAGTTAAAGCATCCCCATTTTTACCATTCAGGTATATGAGAGTGTACATTACCGCAAACAACGGGCTGGACAGTTATAGCGAGTTTCAGCAGATAGAATTTGCTTTACAATCTGGGGGTGTTGACATCACTACAGCTTCAACACCTTCATATCAAAGTAGTTATTACCCTGATCGTCCTGCGAGCAATCTGGTATCCAATGCTTTTGATGGGGCAAATTATATCTGGACCTCGGCTATAGGCGTGTCGGGCCCACATTGGGTGGCTTTTGATTTGCTATCCCCTCAAGATGTAGTTGAGGTGCGAATATACCCAACAAATCTTCATCCATGGCAAGGCCGAGCACCAAAAGACTTTATTATACAAGGCTCGGAAGATAATTTGACTTGGGTAGATATTAAAGGCTTTTATGGTGTATCTGGTTGGGTGCCTGGGATTGGAAAAGTATTCTCATTGAAATAATACAAGGTAAGCTATGAGTGATGACTATAAACCAAGCAGCCTTGTTGCCACATATCAAGACAATCCTGCACCAAGTGCATTAACAAAGCCATTTAGCTTAAGTGCAACCTATGATGAAAATTATGTAGCAAGTATTTTAAAAGCAAGAGTTAGCGTTTCTTTTGAACCCTTTATCGTTGGTACCAACAGTCAACAAGTAAACAATACAGGACAAGTGGTCGCTTTTGTGGATGTATCATTTAAGTCGGTTGCTTCTGGTATATTTGATATCAACTTTATCCGTGGCATTGAGGCTTATCTCATAGCTGGCTATCAGGGAGCTTTGCCCTGTTTAAGTGTAATTGAAATCCCTTGGGCTAAACCGGTATTACGGGCGCATCACAGCGCCTTTTATTTTGAGCACAGTTTAAGGCTGAGCAATCAGGCATTACTGAGCTTTGAAAAGGCTGCCTTGCTGTACCGCTCGGTTCAGTTACAGCATGAAGAAAGTACCGGGCTGGTCAGCTCTGCTGATTTCGTCTGGCAAGAGAATAAGCGATTAACTAAAACTCGAACCTTGGTATTTGAAGAGGGCAGTAAGCTTAGGATCAACCGTATTTCAGATTGGGAGGAGCTGGTACGGAAGCGCAAGAATTTTACTTATTCGCATCAAGTAGCCCACGTCTTTGAAAAGCATTTTACATTCGAGTGGGATAAAGGTCTTGAACTGATCACGACCAATAGCATTGCCTGGGATAAAGCCAAAGCCATTCATTACCGCAAGCATCCGGTTCAACCCTGGCCACAGCCGGAACTTCCTGAATACGTGGGCAGTACTGACCTGAACTTTAACTGTCTGTGTACCGAACCGGATCCACACAACCTTATTTTAAATTTCGCGGCAGATGACTGTATTCCAGGTCTGCCGCCAAAAAACTGGTGGTATATCGTGAATGAATTATCCGTAAGCCGTCTGGACAATGGCCAGAATATTTTGGTTTATGATGGCAGTTACAGCACAGATCGCAGCCGCTGGTGCTGGTCATATAGCCTGAGCGTACCCGCGTCTGAAATACCAAAGCTCGAACCGGTTAATGGCCAACCTGTGATTTTAAGAGTTATGGTGAATGGTACCGAGCATCACATGCTGCTTGAAAACCGTAGTCGCTCACGTCGCTTTGCCGAAACCACTTATACACTGAATGGCCGTAGCCAGTCCGCTTTACTTGATGCGCCATATTCTCCAACCCGGTCATTTATCCAGGAGAATGAAAGGACCGCACGGCAGCTCTGTCAGGCTGAACTGGATCGGGTCAACAGCTCAACAACACTGAAGTGGGAGCTGATCGACGAGCTGAGCTGGATTGTTCCAGCGGGCAGCTTGAGCTATTCAAACATGACCCCCATTGCTGTAATCAAAATGATTGCTGAAAGTGCAGGTGGCTTTGTCTACAGCGAGAAGGGTAGCGATACCATCACTATAAAGCCCAAGTACAAAAAAACATTCTGGGATTCAATCACGGTTGAAGAATATGATCGGCTGATCCCTGAAAGTCTGGTCACAGAGCAGTCTACCGATTATGAGCCTTATCCTGATTATAACGGGATTACTTTGACTAATGACCGCTCTGGCTTAAGTGGTCAGATCAAGCGTACCGGCACTGCAGGTGATACTTTGCTGGAAACAGCGAACAGTCCACTGTTTACCGTTGAGAGCATGGGGTCTTATGGCAAGTCAGCACTTGCTAAAGCCAGTATGGTCGAAACCCACAATCTGGTGATGCCGATTGGTCCGGATGTGAGCGAATGTGCACCTGGTGATTTAGTAGCATTTAATGCTGAGTGGTGGGGCATCATTGATGAGGTGAACGTGTCATTTAATCATGCGGTGATTAACCAGAGCATCAAAGTCGAGAGGGTAAATCGTGAGTAATCCATTACAACGTTTAATCGACTTATTACCCAAGGCCCCGGAGTTTATTGGACAGATTACCTCAGCAGATCATCCTAATTATAAGGTTTTAGTGGTCGATGGTAGCGGATTGGTCCTGTGCACCAGCAGTACCAAATACTTAACAGGTACCCGGGTGTTTGTATCAAACAACGAGATCAAGCGCCCAGCGCCTGAAGGCAGGGTCATACAGATAGAAATTTAAGAAAGCTAAAACAGTTTAAGCACCCTACGGGGTGCTTTTTTTATATCTGAAAAAAGGGGGAGGTATGCCTGATAACAACTACACATCTGATCCGCCTGCAGCAACAGCTGGGCAGCTTATAGCGATTTCAGATTCTATCGCATTACTGCGGAAAGATATGGAAAAGTTGACAGATGTTCCGCAGAAGATGGATCGCATAAGCATGCAGTTTGATCAACTTCAAGAGAAACAACAGCTCACCGAGACGAATCTCCATAAGTTTCGTGAAGGACTTGAAGATGATCTGGAACGTACTAAAACAACGCTTCGGGCTGAAATAAAGCAAATTAAACTGGATAGCGAGGTGAAATATAGAGAATTGGATCTACAAATTCGGCCTTTAAATGAAGGTAAAACAAAGATTGAAAACTTTACAAACATTGTCAAATGGGGCGGCCTAACTTTAGCTGGCGCACTTTGGCTTGGATGGAGTAATCAGACTGCAAAAACAGATGCAGTAAGTACCCGGACCTTAGAGAACAGTCAAAAAATCCAAGTTCTTGAAAAGCAGGGGGACCAAACCATCCGAATTTTAGAAGAAATCCGAAACAAATTTTATAATCCAAATTACACGAGACCCCAACCATGAAATTAATAAACGAAAGTGTCTGGAAATTTGACTCAGTAAAATATGGCGCCTACATGGCGCTTTTTTTATCCTGTCTGCAACTGGTTATACAAGAGGTATATAACGCCAATATATTGCCTGAACCATATCAAACGATTGCATCTTTGGGCTTGATGTTCTTGGCTGTTTTGATTGGCCGAAAAAAAGCCCAGCCGAATTTAAACCAGAACCAGCCTTTAGGTTTTGTCACTGTGACAGCCGGCCATTCTAATGTTGATCCTGGTGCAGTCAGTGGCAAATTTAAAGAAGCTGAACTGGTGACTAATTTCCGTAATGCAGTAGCTTATTACTTAAAGAGCTCCGGTATTAGTATTAAAACGGATGGTGTGGGTACGACTAACAATCCATTAGCTTCAGCCATCAAATTAATTAAAGGTTCTTCTGTTGCAGTTGAATTTCACTTAAATGCAGCTGGATCTAGTCAGGCAAATGGCATTGAAACTATTGCACTACCGAAAGACAAGAAACTTGCTCAAGATTTATCAAAGGCTGTAGCTGCTGCTTTAGGGTCACGTTTGCGAGGTAATGAAGGCTGGATTGATCAAAGTCAGTCAGCGCGTGGAAAGTTAGGTTTTATTAGTAATGGGGGCTTAATTGTAGAGTTAGGCTTTATTAGTAATGAGGATGAGATATCCCGCTTTAATGCTCGTTACTGGTTAGCTGCAAAAGCAGTTGCTGATGTGCTGATCGATTATGAAAAGCGCAATTAATACTTTAACGCTGTGCCTCCTTTTATCAGGTTGCACAGCTCATTCAATCAATACACAAATAAAAGTTAGTATCTGTGTGCAGTGTATGCAAGATTAAGCCCTGAGAAATCAGGGTTTTTTTAGTTTTCAAATTCCACATCGTAAAGCGATGTTAAAGATGCCTTTAATTTTTCATCCTTAGTTTCTGCAATGTACTCTTGCATTTTCTGCTTGTATTCAGTGTGACCAGCTTTATATTTTGCAAACAAGTATGAGAACTCGCCTATCTTATAATCAGGGTTACTCTTGTTTTCTGGTTTGTCTAACTCTACTTTTAAAACGTCTGCTAAATTGTCATAGCATTTATTAATCAAAGTAGCTTCTTTCTTTTGCAAGGTTAATAACTGACATCTAAATGTAAGCCTTGCTGTATCGTTAGGTTTCTCCTTCAGTTGTTTTTCATTTAAAGCATACGCATCATTATAATTTTGCAAAGTCATGTAGATATTCATTTGCATAAATTCACGTTTCTTTTTATCAGAAATCGTACTGACCTCAGGCAATATCTCTTTCATTTTATTTTGAAATTCTTCAAAGTTACCCTCGCGGTAGTATTTGAAGTAACTTTCATACTTATCAATGATCTTTTGATCTTCGGCTGAGACTGTTTTAATAACGGATTCTTTTGGGACTTTTTCTACATCCTTTGATGAGTTTGTAGCATTACTGCAGGCACTGATTAGCCCAACAGTACAAAGAATAATAGGGGTTAAATATTTCTTCATGCTTTACGTCGTGATGCTGAGGTTATTGTGAAAGTGTGTGTTTTATATGGTGGGTTTGGTACAACTTTACCATTATCAAATTTACCCTCGAAGCCCAAGTCTAGGGACACTGTTATTGCTTGTAAGTCGGGGGCGGGTAATGTGATTTCACAGCTCCCTACTGGCTGTCTATCTTTCTCAGTATTCCAAAAACCTTTTCCAACTTTGAGAGCAAAAGGCCCGCCGATTGGCTGTTTGTTTTTAAATAAACGTATTGTGCCAAATGTATAAATTGTTGCATCTGCCCGCAAGGTAGGTGGTGAAAGAGGTCTAGCTTTTTATATTTCATGAATAAAAATTAGAACCTAATATATATGAGAATAAGTTTTCTTTAGAGGTCTGCTTACTCAACGTTTTTAATAAATAAACTAGCAAAATAAAACCCTGCCAATAATCTCGTATAGCAGGGTTTATATGTCGAAATAATACCGACTAACTTCTAAATGCTTAAAAATTAGAATCGGTAACCTACACCCAAGTAAGTAATTAGAGGATCAATATCGATTTTCGTTGTGGCATTAATTAAACGTACACCAGTACTCTCATTAATTATATCAATGGTCGCTTTATTATTTAGCTTTGCGTAAGACACAGAGGCTACGGTATACCAGTTTTCGTTTAAATCATAAGTAAAACCAGCTGTAATAATTGGAGCTATTGCGTCATCTGCATCGACTTCTACACGCATGACACCTGATGAAACTGTGCCATCCAGTGCAGCACCCGCTTTACCATCTAGAACATTCTGAATCATGTGACCAGCGGCTTCTAAGTCAGACTCAATCTGTGGATTAAGTTTAATATCATTGAAATAGGCGTACATTAAACCGGCGCCAATATATGGGCGAAACTTATTTACTCCCGGTTTACCGAACTGATACTGAGCTTCTAATGCAGGAGTCCAAGCACGTACCGTAGCCGCCTTAGATTTATTGCCGAGGTTCGTGATTGGAATATTTTGCAGTAGATCTAGTCTATCCCCTATCACCAAAGCAGCTAATCCTTCCGGTTTCGCGAATCCAGATAATGGTGCATTGATTTCACCTTTTCCCTTAATATCAACTTTTGGAGGAATTCCGCCGATGAGTTGTAATGAAACATTTTCATTAACATAATAATTAAATGTTAATCCTAAAGTATCTACATCATCAGCTTCAAGGCCTGATCCTTGTGCCTTCCATTGCTCTAACCCATTAATAGTTGCTGTTCCAGTTATATCAGGTGATACCATGTCATTTTCATCTACAAGACCTAAAATTTGGCCTACAGATGGTTTTGGATTACCGTTTTGATCAACTGGATGACTAAAAACCATATCGAGAATTTCTTTAGCATTCTCTCCAGTACTCAATTTTGCGTTCGGATCTACGGCCTTCATAAATGCTGTGGTTGAAATAGATCCCACTTCGGCAGTAGTTCCATTTGCTACAGCAGTACTTATGTTAAATGGATTGGCTTTCCCTTGAGGCATTACGTGCAACCAGCCTGCTGACACAGAAAACCTTTTAAAGTCTTGTGCTTGCACTGAGAATGCAGTGATAAGAGTTGCTATGGTAATTATAGATTTATTGGCAAAATTCATTTTTTTCATTGTTAGTCCTTTTATACATCGGCAAAGTCTTCAATAACTTGCACCATTAAGATACATTTTTTTAGTGAAAAGTCGATTAAATACTGATAAGTGGAAAAGTAACTATCTTTTTACGAAAAAATTATTAACAAGTATTTGATCATTACTTAATATGAGAGGTATTTCAAATTTAGAAACGGATATTAGTCACTTAAATGCTAGAGTAAACTTCTACAAGAGCGCTTCTTGAAAGCTCTAGTGATTACAGAACCTTCTCAAAATTTATGAAGACAATATTGATACAACCATCTTATAAAAATATTTTTAAAATTATTATTTCTGCTTTTAAGGATATAAATCTTGAAAAAAATCTACTTAGGAATCCTGATGGTTACAACTATGACTTTAACCGCATGCAATTCTATTCCTTCAAATAATAGTGAGATGTCGGTAGGAATGCCTAACCCGGCAAGTAAATACTGTATTAAACAGGGCGGGAAATTAATTCCGCAGAAAAATAAGGATGGCGGGGAATATGCTCTATGTCAGCTCCCCAATGGACAAACTATTGAAGAGTGGGAGCTATTCAGAAAAGATCATCACCAAAAATAAGATTTACTAAGAATCACATGCACAGCCAGGTGGCTTATGGCAGTCTTTAGAACGGGAGATGCATGAGTTTCCACAAGCCTTGCCCTTACTACAGTGTTTACAGCAGCTTGCCGAGAAACGCATACTGTTTGGTGTAATCAGATCACTAAAACTTCTAGGTACAACTTGAGAGCGTCCCTCATTCTGCTTTGGCTGTCTGATTTCTTCTTTCGCAACACTATAACCAGATACAAGCAGGGTAAGAGCTGCAAGTGAAACGGTAGATGCTTTTTTTAAGCTATTCATATTGTCCCTATGAAATTGTTCCTTTGTTTCTCGAATCTATCACACGTTTTTGAAGAGATATTAGATTAGTAATTTTTAAATTGATTAATAATATTGCTATATAACAGAAAAGTTTATTTCTCAAAGATCTTTTATTTGTTCAATGAATTGAACATAATGGCAGTAAAGCATTTTATAGTTTTTGAAATGTCAAAAGTGGATAAAAAGGGCAAAGCTGCCCAGCAAAGTCTTGATCTATTAGATCCGGCTGTTCAGCAAGAACAAGCTGGGGATCTCGATTTTGTTTTAAAAATCCATGATGGGCACTTATATGACCTAGAAATCTCCAGTGTTGCAAATTTACTATCTGCACTAGGTCAAATTGTTGGAGTTAAACAAGCTAGCTTCAATACAATTAAAGAAGGCTCTACGACTATTGCAGTTACAGTCCCAAGTGACTGTAAATCATTGGCTATGTCCAATGTAATGAAGGATACAGCGGCAAAGCACAGACAAATTGCTCGTATACAAAAAGAACTGGGGAAGTATGGTTTTCATCATGCTGAAATTTCATATGGTACTTTAAAAGAAGATGAACTTTACGAACCTAAAGAAATTCTATGTGTAGTACCAGAATTAGAAACTGAAGCAACTTTCACTCAAGAAGAGTCTCTAGATGGACGTTTAACTCGCCTTCAAAAAGGCCGGGATAAATCAGACCATATCACTATTATTTTAAATAATGGCGTAGAAGTTGCTGCGCAGTGTTCTAAGAAATTATTACAAGAATTACATCCATACTTTAATACGGATAAATCTTTAAGATTTGAAGGGGTAGCTACTTACTTATCGAAATCTAATTCTTATCAATTGACCCTTAAGAAGTACATCATCAATAAGTTTCATGTTATTGAGGAGGTTAGCTTAGAAGAGTGGATTGATGACTTTAGAGCAAAAGGTGCATCGAATTGGTCTACACATGATGACCCGATAGCTGAGTGGCTGAAGGAGCGACAAGATTGATCATCTTAGATACAAATGCCTTAATTACATTATTAATGAAAGACAAAGATCAGGCTGAATATAAGAATCTTGTTGCCTTCCTTAATCAAAGCAAGAATTTCTCTATGGCTTTGCCGATGCCAGTAATCTCTGAATTTATCGCGGGTGATGACAATGAAGCACGTTCTTTAAGTTTGCTTAAACCAACCTCTAAATTTAAAAATTTGGATTTTGATGCAAAAGCAGCGTTAAGTGCTGCCAAAGTTTATCGCGAATATCGCAATTTGCCGAAGAATAGAAAGTCTCAAGATCCACGTCAAAAAGTAAAGGTTGATATTCAAATTATTGGGATAGCACTCGCTAATAATGCTATAGCTATTATTACTCATGATCAGGGCCTCAAAACAGTTGTGAATGAACTTGGTTTATCATTGGCTATTTATGATTATATAGACAATAATTATTTTGAGAAGATGACAGGATTATTTTTGTCTGAGATTAAAATTTTACAGTAATAAGGTAATAAGAGTGTTTTAATGAAAACTTTAGAAATAAAAAGATTTTTAATATTAAATGCCATCACAGTTGAATATACTGATTTATTGGTTATTATTGGTCCTCAGGCCCAAGGTAAAAGTTTAGTATCGAAATTATTATACTTTTTCGAAGGGTTAGAAAAAGATGTATTTAGTAATGTGATTAATAATGGAACAAAGTTACAATTACAATCAAAATTAAGAGATAAATTTTTACAAATATTTAATATGGATAACCTTCAAAATAAAGATATTGATATTAAATTTACTTGTGAAAAATTTATTTGTAGTATTAATAAAAAAGCTAATAACTCAAAAATAAATATTGATTTTGATGAAGAGTTTTATAGCAATTTAAAATCTTTAAAACATATATTTAGAAGATGTAAAAAAATTAAAGATGATTTTAGCTTTCCTTCATTTTATGAGTTAATTGGTGAAGAGCAACATGATAGAGTCGATTTTGAAAGTATTGTAAATAGTTTTTCTAAATATTTAGTAACAAAAAGGTCAAAAGATTCAGAACCAGTTGATTTTGAAACAATTAAAGCTAAACTTAATAAGGCACTAGAGTTTGATAAGTTGTATATGAATCAGGAACGATCTGTTTATGTTCCTGCAGGTCGATCCTTTTTTGCAAACTTACAGAAATCAATCTTTAACTTTTTAACTAATAATTTACCTATTGATTTCTTTCTAAAAGAGTTTGGTGCGCGTTATGAACGTATGAAGTATGGCTGCACAGAGAACCAAGACGAATTTTTTTATACCGCTAAAGGGAAATCTAATTTTGAAAATACCTGTTTAACAATTCTTGGCGGAAATTATATTAGATTAAAAGACCGGGATTTTATTAAATCTAAAGATGGTGCATTAGTTAATCTTGAGTTTGCTTCTTCTGGACAGCAAGAAGCTTTACCGATGTTATTATCTGTAGCCTCAACATCAAAAAATAATACTTTAATTATTGAAGAACCTGAGGCACATTTATTTCCATCAGCACAAGCTGAAGTAATTAAGTTAATTGGTAAAACTTATAATTTAAATCAAGAACTTTCTAATTTTATTATTACTACTCATAGTCCTTATATTCTTATGAGTATTAATAATGCTATTCAAGCATATATAGCTAAATATGAGAATTTTGAAATTAAAAGTTCTTCTGCTAAAGAATGGATTGATGCGGCCATCAATACAAGTAATGTAGCAGCCTATATTTTAATAAATGGAAAAATTAAATCAATTATTGATGAAGAAACAGGTTTAATTAATGCGGATGAGATTGATTTAATTTCATCTAAGTTGAGCAGCGACTTTGAAGAGCTTCTGGGGTGAATTGTTATGAGCTGTAGTCTTTTTTTTGATGTTTGTACCCAAAAAGAAATCACAAAGCCTATATCTAATTGTAAAGTGTCAGAAGGCCGATCTACTTTTATTCTTTCCGCTAAAAGACCATTGATATTTGAGAAAGTTAAATTTGATAATTGTAAATGTGAAATTTCACAACCTAATGATGAAAGATGTGATTGGGTAATTGGACCAAAAGATCATGAAAAGTTGTATTTTGTTGAACTGAAAGGTGGAGATATTGTTAAGGCATTAGGGCAACTCGAAAGTGCTGTAAAAATTATTAAACCATCTAAAAAGTTTGAATGTCATATTGTAAAAAGTGGGGGCTCAGGAAGCGTCCCTAGTTTTAGTACTAAATTTCAAATTTTACAAAAAAAATTTAGAAGAATTAATGGAGAGATTTTTAGTCCCCACACTAATTTACATACTATTCATATTTAATAAAGCACCTCACGGTGCTTTTTTTAATCTCTAAAACTCTCACTTCTAGGAATAGAGTACCAATAACGAATCTTTTTCCCATCATTCAACGTTTCGATATTAATAAGCTCATATTCTGGATGGCTATAGAATAGTTTTGAGATCATTTGTTCAACACGTGCAGTACGCTCATGAAGTGATTCTTTTGGATAGTCTTCGATGCAGTTTATATCATTGAAGTAAATAGACCGACCAGAGTTGGCTTTGGAGTTTAATAAAGCTTGCTCCAAGATATTAACTATCTCACCATTCATGGTTCTATTATTTGATTTAGATCTTTCTTCTAAAATAGATTTCAACTCTTGTGATAACCGAATTTTGAGTTGTGCATCTTCAGTCATTTAAAAAACTCCATTTGCCGATAGAAAGTAATTTATCAGATTGACATGTGAACCACAATGGTTTAATTTCGGTTTAAATATGAACCAAAATATCTATAACCTCAAAATGAGGTTGTGCAATATTAAAAGGTTCAATGTAAAAAAGCCCCTACAACTTGGCGGAAGGAGGGGCTTTCTATCTAAACCCTGCAAGGAGATTAGACATGAACAGTCTATCATTTAATGACATTAGTTTTCATCCAGTTAATCAAAATGATGATCAAATTTGGATTACTTCATCTGAACTAGCACAAATGCTTGGCTATACACGTTCCGATAAAGTTACTCAGATTTTTAATCGTAGATCAGATGAATTTACTTGTAATATGACGAGAGTTATTGAAAACCCTCAGGTACCCAATTTGGGTATGCGAATTTTTTCACTACGTGGAGCACATTTAGTAGGAGTATTTGCCCGCACGCCAGTCGCCAAAGAATTTCGAAAATGGGTGCTAGACGTACTGGATAATGAAGTCCTGCAACAACAGATTGACACTCGAGTTAAAATTAATGCCCAGCAGCAGGCAACACTTAAGGAAATCGTGGACCGTCGCTGTGAGGGGAGTGTCAAACGCCGTACAGAACTCTGGAGCCGACATAACCAGCATTTCCGTATACCGCGCTATAGCGAACTTCTGGCTATCCACTTTCAGGATGCAGTTCATTATCTGGAAACCCTGACATTGCGTACCAAACCTGAAACCGAGGAAGTACATATGAATGTCAGGGCAATGGCCATTCATCTGGTATGGCTTGCCGGCTGGTGGCGCCAGTTTGGGCCGGCTATCCGCACTTTAGATCCTCAATTGGCAGGAACCATACACGATCATTTTATTGATGGAGCTTTTGTCGGATGGCTCTATATTGAAAAGGACAAGGTAGCGCAGCTCAGACAGCGTATAGATAACTATCCATGGCACATGAACTCGACAGATCGTTATAACCTGCTGAACCGGACTTAAAGACATAAAAAGTTAAGCTAAATAAAAAGCTCTCCAAGTGAGGGCACTCAAGTAATCGACATAATCAAACATAGACTTAGGGATACATTAATTATTCACAAGAGCAACAATCACAGTTTTTCCACTCTGTAATATGAATTATACTTATTGAGCAGATTGGCCGGCTCAAAATGAATTTTGAGTCGGTTTTTATGTTTTTAAAGTCTGTGGATAAGTCACTGAGAGCACCAAATCTACGCCAATAAATTATAAATATTTGATTTTTATATGGAGTTGATAAACAATGATTTTAGTGACTGGTGGTTTAGGCTTTATCGGCTCGCATGTAGTTTTAAACTTGCTAGCTCAAGGGCAAGAGGTCATTATTGTTGATAATCTGGCCAATGCTAATTTGCAAACTCTGGAAAGACTTGAATACATTTTTGGAATGTATGTGCCATTTGTAAAAATTGATGTACGTAATACGCCTGCCCTGAATAAAGTTTTTGAACAGTATTCAGTTGATGCTGTGATTCATGCTGCTGCATTCAAGTCTCTTGAAGAATCTAGATTAAAACCACTTGAATATTACAATGATAATGTCAGTTGTATTATGAGTCTGTTACGTTCAATGCAGCGCACAGGTGTCCGCTCTCTAGTACATTTATCTTCTTTGGCCGTATATGGTAAATCCGGTTTGGATCTCACAGAAGATGAGCCATTTAACTATACCTATCCAAATCCTTATGTTAAATCTCAACAGATGGTTGAAGAGATTATTTATGATACTTATAAAACAGATAATGAATGGAAAATAGCTATTTTAAGGCTGGGTAATGTGGCGGGAGCTTTTGAACACGGAGTTTTAGGTGAATATGTGACACCTTTACCAAAAAACATTATGCCGATGGCTATGCAGGCCGCAGCAATGCAACGGGAATATATTGAATTACAGCGTCATGCAAATACAGAGGATCAGACTGTAGAGCGAAGTTTTTTACATGTACTTGATGCATGTGATGCAATAATTTCTAGTTTGCTCTGGCTGCAAAATCAATATCATTGTTGTGAAGCATTTAATATTGCCGGAGAGAAAGTAGTTTCTATACAAGCTCTATTAGATCAGGTAGCGACTTATACTCAATCAGACATTCGTACCATCGATGCAACCCATAAACTCGATGAGCTTGAACAGTTAGGTGCTAATTTGAATAAAGCTAGAATTCAGCTTCAGTGGGGACCTAAACGCACCTTGAAACAGATGATTGAGGATGAGTGGCGTTTTTATCAGAATACACTACAAGGGCAATAATTAATTTAATAAAAATGATTATTATTTACATAAAGGTGATTATTGCTTAGCATAATAGATTACGAGCAGTTTTAAATGATTGAACCAATATATTCTTAATTCAGTACAAAGATAGAGGACGTTTATGCAAACTCGAATCGAACACGACACTATGGGTGAGGTTGAAGTCTCGAATGAAGCTTTATGGGGAGCTCAAACACAGCGCAGTTTGCAGAACTTTAAAATTGGACAGGAACGTCTGCCGCGTCCTATGATTCGTGCAATGGGGCTGGTTAAAAAGGCGGCAGCAATGACCAATGCCGAACTTGGCCAGATCACAGATGAAATTTCTGGTTATATCGTTGGTGCTGCTGAAGAGGTGATTGAAGGTAAATGGGATGCCCAGTTTCCGCTAGTTGTATGGCAAACTGGCTCAGGCACCCAGAGTAATATGAACTGTAATGAGGTAATTGCCAATATTGCCAACCAGAAATTGGGAAATGCTTTAGGTTCACAAAAGCCGGTTCATCCAAACGATCATGTAAATCGGGCCCAATCTACTAATGATTCATTTCCGACTGCAATTCATGTAGCAGCCAGTTTGCAAATTAATGAACTTCTTATACCGGCGGTCACCAGATTAAAAGATACCTTAGAACGAAAATCTGAAGAATTTAAAGATATTGTTAAGATTGGTCGTACCCATTTGCAGGATGCAACCCCCTTAACGTTAGGTCAAGAATTTAGTGGCTATGTATCACAGTTAGATCATGGATTAAAACGTCTGAATCAGGCTCTTGAAGGATTGTACGAATTGCCACTAGGGGGTACGGCAGTAGGAACAGGTTTAAATGCTCATCCCCAATATGCTGAAAAAGCTGCAACGCGACTGTCACAGTTCACCGGCTTGCCTTTTATCACAGCCCCTAACAAATTTGAGGCTTTGGCAGGCCGTGATGCAGCTGTATTTGCATCAGGTGCTTTAAAGACGCTTGCTACAAGCCTAAACAAGATTGCTAATGATATTCGCTGGCTGGCAAGTGGGCCACGTTGTGGCTTGGGAGAGTTATATATTCCTGAAAATGAACCGGGCTCAAGTATTATGCCTGGAAAAGTGAACCCGACCCAAAGTGAAGCTATGACTATGGTGGTTGCTCAGGTATTGGGCAATGACACTACAATTAATATTGCTGGAGCTTCAGGGAACTTTGAGTTAAATGTTTTTATGCCAGTGATTGCATTCAATTTATTACAATCAATCCAGCTTCTAGGTGATGCATGTAATAGTTTTAATGATAACTGTGCACTAGGTATAGAGCCAAATCGTGAAAAAATAGATTATTTCTTGCATAACTCGCTTATGCTTGTGACGGCTTTAAATCCAGTGATTGGATATGAAAATGCGGCCAAAGTAGCTAAAACAGCTTATAAACAAGGAAAGACACTAAAGCAGGTTGCTGTAGAACTTAATCTGGTCACTGAACAGCAATTTGATGAAGTGGTCAGACCGGAAAAAATGGTTTCACCAAATACTAAGTAATCCAGATAGGATTATTTTCTAGCCAATTAAACATCGGCAGTTTTTACAGGCGAATAAATTCGTCCAATAGGTATTAACTGCTAATGATGATTTTTTTGGATATATATTAATTTCCAAGAAAGATATAACAGCTATTTTTCATAATATTTATATGATTAATTTTACTTAAAAATTTGCTCAAATCGCTACTTGGGAACCTATATAAAATAAATGATTATGATCTGGCTTTGCTGGCTACTTTCCTGTTATTTTAGCCAATAAATAAGCTATAAGAATAAGAGCGGGCTTATTTTTTTATTCATATCAAAGGGAAGATCAATCCCAATATCTGCATCATTTCAGATAAGTTTATGCCTTGAAGTATATATTTCTGTCATTTTTTTGGTTGTATGGCCTGCGAGAGTTTGGACTAATTTTCCAGCTTTCTTATACAAGGGAATGGAAGTATAGGTATTTCATGAAAGCTTGGTAAGTGCCGACTACTTAATCCAAGATATACAATGACTTGCTTAATCGCTGTTAAAAATGTTCTTGATAGATATTGTGTCGTGTGAAGCAGAATTCTTGCTAGATTTAAGGCTTAAAATCCCCAACTTATGTTCGAAGCTTGATAACTCTGCTCAATGTTACCAGCAATTTCTACACTCAGATCATTACACCAATGCCTGTCTAGATGGTGTAAGCCGTACCAAGGGAAAGGGTGCGCATTGAATAGGCAAGCACACCAAAACTAAGAACCATAAAGAAAAGGGTAATAATGCTAGGGGTGAGTTTAATAAAAACTGCTGATAGCTTCATTGAATACACCCAGACAATCTCAGAGATACCTGCAAGAATCAGAATAACCCATGCCATAATCGCTAACTTTAAATAGTGATCAGCTCGTCCCGACAAGTGTAAACTGGTGCAGCTTAGTTTAAAATGCACCAGTAGAAGTCGTCTACTTTGAATATAATAAGTGGACCTTAAAGTAAAACTAATAAGAGAATAGTAAAAGGGGTATTGCTTACTCAATATATGCTTGAATAAAAATAATAAAAACACAGGACTAGTATGGATATAATAACAAGATAATTGAGTTTAGTTAGCCCTAATTTTACTGTTATCTATCCTCTTAACGAAAAGAAAGGTGAGGGTTATTTTTTCATCTAAATTTACTTTTAATTAAAACCGGATAGACACTGTGTCAAATGGCTATGTACAATCTGGGTTGTTGAGATTATTCATGCCACCATTGGATACTTATAATGCTAAGGATAGAACGTATTGATCCCCAATCGAAAGCGTGGCAGGATTTTATTGTATTGTGCTGTGAATATTTTCAGCGTCACTGGCCGACTGTCTACACTAATAATAGTGAAACCAAAATTCAAGAACTGATCTCATCCGATTTGAAGCAACGATTTAGGCAGGGAGATCGAGGATTTTTTATTATGTATCTCAACGATGAACCTGTTGCCATTGCTAATGCCTGGCTTGGCAAAGATGATGATATTATCCTAAATGTTGCAGAGTTTTATGTCCGTGATGAATACCATCGGCATGGTTTTGGAAAAGCGCTATGGCGGAATGTAATAAGTTGGGGGCAGAGTCTTGGCGCCGTTCTTGTCGAACTTGAAACCGATGAGCTTAAACCCGCAAATTTTTTCTGGAAATCTCTAGGACTTACTGTGACTCATACCGCTCCAAGGCTTCGCTATAGCTTGACCCTCGTTAATAAGTAATAGATTAATTATTAACTGTTTATTAGCTCTTAGTTACCTGTATTTGTAAAGCTGAGGTGGCATCCTCATAAATTACAGTTTATTCTATAATCCTTAAAATAGTGCTTATAAGTGTAAATAAAATAGATTTGGTTCAACGCTAGCTAGAAGATCAGCTAATTAACGAATAAGCGAGTCTGGTATTACTCGTTACAGATTACCTTATCTTTCTGAACATAATAGTTTAAGGCAATCTTCATATCTTGAAGGAGTTTAGGCTCAGTATACTCATTTGGTGAGAGCTTTAGTAAAGCCGGTATATACTCATTTTTATAAACAGCAGGGTAGTCTTTACAGATGATCTGGGTGCGCTGTTCCTGTGATGTATTAGGATGATCAAGCTGGTCCAGAAAGTCTGTGATTTTTTTATCTGCCTGATCAAATTCTGTTGTTACTGCAGGTTCATTCGAAGGCTCAGCAGCCATAGGCTGTTCTGGTTGTTTTTGACATGCAGTAATGGTTAAAGTGAAAAGAAGGATAAGGACTACTTCTGTTTTCATCGAGGTTTGTCTTTAATTAAAGCTTGCTAATTATAAATTTTAGTTTGTAAAAAAAAAACTTTAAAAAAATTTATTCTTTGATTTAAAATAAAAATATAGAATTGAATGTGTAAGCTTTTACTGAGATGATTTTTGGACCTCATATCCTGCATAATAAAATCAGAAATCATATGGATGCAAGAGGTGCGGGTTTCTTGAGTATGTTGCTAAGTATCTTTTTATTTAATTTTTCAGAATTCTATTTAAAAGAAAAACCTACCGTTGAAGGTGGAAAGTATTAAGAATATTCAACTTGCTAGAAATTTAGATAGAGGCTGAACCTTATTATAACCAGAAAAAATCATCTATTCTGATTTAGACTAATCATTCTCTAAATCATCAATAATCTTATTGAATGAAATATCACTATTAAGGTTTTTAGTCTCAATCATTTTCTGGATTGAGCATTCTTCTTATTTTATCCGCTTTAATATAATCAATAAATGTCGCATGGTGAGCAAAGTTGAAATCATATTTCTATCCTAAATGTCCTATAAGTTTAGGACTAACTTCAATAGATGAAAACTTTCTTTAAAAAACCACTCTTATAGAAGTTAAAATATCCTCTATAGCTTGAAGTCTTCTAGACCTATATTGGTAATTAATTAGTTTACTAAGAAGTTCAGTATACTCAATAACTTTAAAGTCGAGTTGTTTAATGGAGAATCCTGCCATTAGATAACCATTTTCAATAAATGTAGATTTGTGTGATTTACAGAAATATTTAATCTTATCTAGAGCATTAAACTTATCAAAATATAAAGATTCTTCAAAGAGGAAAAAATTAGAGAAAAAGTAAAGCCGCAACTCCCCCGCAAGCGGTTCTATTAGACCATTTGACCTGGTTTACAAATTGATATTTTTAGCAAAAAGTTGAAGCCAATTTTGCCATTTATCAAATTCTCTGCTAATTCATAAATATCAATACTTAACTCTTATAAAAAACTGACTTGTATTCCTTTTTTAGGAAAATCTAAGCAGCATTACTAGAGTACTGTGTCTAACACGCTCTCTTATTTAGTTATTTTCTATCCTAATATTCGTCATTCTCTATCATCCATCAGCTTTCTAAAGTCTGAGTCCGGAAACTCAATCACATGTAGGCACTTACCATATAGACGTAAATAATATTCGCGTACAGTAGGCTTATGGTACTTTTCCTGGTCTTCTGAGGCTTCGACCTCGGCTATGTACTTCATAAGCTCAAAAGCCACTTGTTCTTTTGCCGTATGGCAAATTTCAGATTTGGTGGTCATTCTTTTTATTCTCCATAAATATTGAAATAGTATAGCTTCACAATTAACAGGTTTTATTGACTATTTATATGTCGATTATAATTTTATTATGCCGAATATTTGAACATTTAACACCCGAAATTTAACTACCATCTTTATAGATGAGATTTGCCAAACCCCGCCAATCACCTTGAATTGTTGTTCTTCTATTTCCTCAGCAGTTAATAAAACTTCTAGTACTTCGTAATAGTATCCGAAACAATCCTGACTGCACTCATCGGCAGAGGTTGTAAAGCCCAACATGACTAAATTTGCGCACATTGATCATAAAAAGAGAATGATGTGAGATGTCTAGCTAATTAATAAACACTAGAGCGTAATACATGCAAGAGTAACCCCCCCAACTGAGGGCTTTTTATAAGTTCAATCATTGGCCAAATAACATTGAATTAGTTGGCATAATTGCTAAAATGCAAACTGCTTTTTAACACTGTTTTGCAATTATTTTGCTAAAGTTTTGCTGGGTAAAATTTAAGCCATTATAAAACAGTAACTTATTTGTGGAAATTTTTAATGCTCGATATTTATTTAACAGATGTTCAGAAACAAGTGCAATTTAAGGATTATCCAGGTGAACATCCAGTTAAATTTATTCTGAATTTTAAAAAGATCTTTCCTAGCGTGATGGAGCTGATTTTACCCGTTTTACCGGATGATGAAGATCTGGAAAAAATGACTTGGGAATCAACAACCCAGGATTTTGAACTATTCAAGAAACTTTTGAATGGCTGGGGAATCATTGAGCTGCGTTTAGGTGCTATTGCCAAATTTAAAGATAAAAAATTTGCAGATCAGTTAGTTAAAAAGACCCAAGCAAAACGTAAAGCTTTATCATTAGAGCATCCTGATTTATCAGATATAGATTTAGATTATCTATTTATGCATGAAATCCATGCTTTGATTGATGCCGAATTGGTAGAAGTGGGTGAAAAATTTTATTTACCTGTTTTACGTGATAGCTGGAAATCACTTGTTTCAGACCGGGTTTTAATGGCAAAGCTATAATTTAAAAATGATTGAGAAAGGATAGCAACAGCTATCCTTCTTATTTAAAGATAATTTATTCTTAAAATCAGAATAGAAAAATATTCTATAAGTTTACTGTTTTAAATGGTGCGCGTACCTTGCGATCATGCAGCAGATAATATAGGACAACACAAATAAGGGCCAGAAGACTACTTATAAAATATAACTGCGAGTAGTTTATATATTCCAGTAATTTTCCGAGTATATAAGGCCCAAATCCCAACCCTGCATCCAGAAAAATGAAAAAGGTTGAGGTAGCAAGCCCCATGCGGTCTAAACTGGTACTTTTAACAGCAATGGTCTGACACACTGACTGAATATTTCCAAAACCTAATCCTAGTAAAACCGCACAAATTAGCAGCATACTTGCAGTTTGAACTTGGCTCAGCAAGAACAAGCCGAATGCTAAAATTAAAATAGCCGGATACATGATGATATTTTCACCTCTTCGGTCCATTAAAGGGCCAGTAAAAGGACGAGAAAATAGTATCGCTAATGCATACATCAGGAAAAAAATAGAAGCCGCCTTAGCCAGATCTAAACTTTTTGCATAAAAATTAATAAAGGAAAGAACACCTGAATAGCAGACTGATGTTAATAGTACAATAATGGCAATCGGCACAGCACGCGGCTCAATAAACTGTGTAATCCAGCTAGATTTTGGAGGTGGAGCTGTTGCTGTTTCCTGTCTGCTTACTAAGTTGGGCATTTTTATACCTAGAGCAGTAAACAGGCAGCAGAATGCAATTATGCTTGAGAATATAAAAATTACATTATAATCAAAATTTAAACTAAGCCAGATTCCTAGAAATGGTCCGATAGCAGTGCCCAAGGTGCTGCTCATACTATAATAACCAATGCCTTCACCACGGCGAGAAACTGGTAAAATCTGTGCAATCAGGGTTCCTAGAACAGTAGAAGCCACACCCATTGTAAAACCATGAATAGCACGTACAAACAGTAAAAAGCCAATACCATATTCTATAAAATAAAGGCCGGAAAACAGGAAAAATCCACTAAGGCCAGTAAGCAAAGTAAGCCTGTGTCCAAAGCGAGATAAAAATTTTCCAATCAGCAGGCGCCCAAATAAGGTTCCTACAATATAAAGACCAGAAATCAGGCCTGCCTGTGCGGTGGAAGCACCTAGTTCAGCGACTGCATAACCTACAATAACCACTATTAGAAGATAGAAAACCAGAATAAGCTGAAAGTTAATAGCACTGGCCAGAATAAAATTTCGGGTCCATAAGGGAGCACTGTCTTTCATATTGCACCTCTTTTGGAGTCTTGAAGTTGCTTCAACACTAATTCCAACGTGGCTCTTACAAGGGCCAGTTGTTCTGGTTCAATGTGCCGAATTAATGAATATTCAAATTGATCAATACAACTGCTGCATTGTTCAAACAGGGACAAGCCTTTTGAAGATAAAGTTAGCATTTTTTGCCGTTTATCTTCTGTATCAATTTGCTCCAGAAGCTCAAGCTCTATCAATATGTGTATTCGCTTTGCAACAGCAGGCTTGGAGATATTTAAATATTCAGCAATATCAATTGAGGTACATGAATGTTTAAAGTGAATGGTATGTAGTACCTGCCATAATGAATAATTCAAGCTGTAAGGTTCAAGAATGGTATTAATCTGATCACTCATCAATCTAGCCGAAACCAAAAGTGCAGAACGAAAAGTAGGAAGATTAGACATATAGTTAACTAGGGTAACTAAAATCTGATAATATAGTTCCGAGTTCAGTAAGAATCAAGGTCCTACTACATATCTGTTATAAGTTGTGTTTGGAAAGGTATTAAAAACAGACCACATTAAGTTTTTAACTCAGGCCACTTTTAAAATATGTTTTTATAAACTATAGTAAGGAAAGAGTGAAAGCATACACAAAAAGTTGGAATTATTTTTCAATGTTTTTCATGCTTTAGCTTATCAATCGGAAACCCGTTCAGGTCGAGATTAAGCTTTGCTATTACGTGCTGGATTGTTGCTGGCCTTGGCAACAGTATGTTTACAGATTGCAGTATTCTTGCAGCCATTATTACCGCAGCGATATCAGGTTGCGCCAGTCTGTGAGAAAATTACTCATGTATTACTTGCGCCTCCGCACCAGCATGAGCTGTATTTTTCTTTGGATGACACATCACAGCACCGGTTTCTCTCTGATTCCTCAGTTTATGATCATGACAGCAGTCACCATGATCCTAATCATCAATGCCAGTACTGTACAGTCTATGGAAATCTAGTTCTTCCCCCTTATTTAGATTTTAAAGAAATCCTGATTCGTATACAGATTCGTCTCATTACACTTGAACAATTATTTCGGCATATCTATTTTAGTCTGCAAAGACTGTTCCTGCTTCCGCAGGGACGAGCGCCTCCTTTATATATTCCTGTCTAAATCATTAACTTAAACTTTAGGGTAATCATTACTCTAGACCAGTTTTATCTAAATTTAGAAAGAGAATAGTTATGTTATTACTATCTTCAGACGATACAGTACGGCAAGTTAAATCTATCGCATGGATTATTACCAATATCTTGCGTACAAAACAAAACATAAAGCCACATGCTTCTTTTGAACAATCTCAGTACTGTGAATTGATAAGCTTCTTTAAGCTCCAACCTCAACTTGTGCTTAACAATAACAATACAGTGCTCTGTAGAATAATATAGGTGAAGTAATGGAC
The DNA here is from genome assembly GCF_002434085.1 of Acinetobacter sp. UBA6571. NCBI lineage: Bacteria > Pseudomonadati > Pseudomonadota > Gammaproteobacteria > Moraxellales > Moraxellaceae > Acinetobacter > Acinetobacter sp. UBA6571. Next base: position 25,211 of record NZ_DJJJ01000025.1, read on the forward strand.
TTAGGTTTAACAGCGCTTGAGCTTGCACGAATACAATTTGCCTTTACGGTTTCTTTTCATATCATTTTCCCCTCAATTACCATTGGGCTGGCAAGCTTTCTTGCTGTACTCGAATGGAGATGGTTGAGAACCCGAAATCCAATTTTTCAAGATCTTTACAAGTTCTGGATTAAGATTTTTGCTGTAGCATTCGGTATGGGCGTAGTGTCCGGTATCGTAATGAGTTATCAATTTGGTACCAACTGGAGTGAATTCTCACGTTTTGCAGGTGGTGTCACCGGGCCATTGCTGACCTATGAAGTGTTAACCGCATTTTTCCTTGAAGCTGGTTTCTTGGGTATTATGTTGTTTGGCTGGGGCAGGGTTGGTCCTAAAGCCCATTTCTTTGCCACTCTTATGGTCGCTCTAGGTACCTGTATCTCAATGTTCTGGATTCTGTCTTCCAATAGCTGGATGCAGACACCTGCGGGCTATGCTATTGAAAATGGCATCATTGTACCGCAAGACTGGCTAGCGATTATATTTAACCCCTCATTTCCATACCGTTTATTCCATATGGGAATGGCAGCTTTTCTGGTCTCAGCTTTACTGGTCTGTGCAACTGCAGCATGGCATCTGTTAAAGGGCCGTCGCGATGCTATGGTAAAAACTTCTTTCTCTATGGCACTCTGGATGTTGCTGGTGCTTGCCCCATTACAGATTTTCATTGGCGATATGCACGGTCTGAATACTTTGAAGCATCAGCCAGCAAAGATTGCCGCAATGGAAGGACATTGGGAAACCAACCATAATGAAGGCATGCCACTTTACCTGTTCGGTATTCCAGACATGGCAGCAGAAGAAACCAAATATGCGGTCGGTATTCCCAACCTAGGTAGCTTAATCCTGACTCACAGTATGGATGGTACCGTAAAAGGCCTCAAGGATTTTGCTCCAGAAGATCGTCCAAATTCTCTGATTGTATTTTGGAGTTTCCGGATTATGGTCGGTCTGGGCATATTAATGCTGTTACTGGCTTTAGGAGGGCTACTGCTACGTAAAGGTGGTCGTTTATATGAAAATAGAGGGCTACAATATTTTGCTTTAGTAATGGGACCGGCGGGATTTATAGCGCTGCTTGCTGGCTGGTTTACAACAGAAGTAGGGCGTCAGCCTTGGGTAGTATATGGCGTTATGCGGACTGCAGATGGCTTGTCGCCTGTACCGGCAAGTCAAGTGGGTCTGACACTAATCATTTTTGTAGTGGTTTATACGGTGGTATTTGGAATCGGCATTTATTATATGCTGCGTCTGATGCATAAAGGTCCGGAATTTGTTCATGCAGATCCTGTCGATCATGGCGGACCGGGTCATTTTAAAACACCAATGCGCCCACTTAGTGCGGCTACTGAAAAAACAGACACAACCGATCAAGATACAAAGGAGAAACATCATGATTGATTTATCTCTGATCTGGGTAGCCATTATTGGCTTGGGTGTATTGATGTATGTAGTAATGGATGGATTCGATCTGGGCATTGGTATCATGTTTCCCTTTATTCAAGGGGAACAGGAACGCGATGTAATGATGAATACCGTAGCTCCCGTTTGGGATGGCAATGAAACCTGGATGGTGCTCGGTGGTGCCGGGTTATTCGCAGCATTTCCAATAGTCTATTCCGCCGTGCTGTCTGCATTATATATGCCCATAATTTTGATGGTTGTGTTTTTGGTTTTTCGCGGAGTGGCATTCGAGTTTCGCTTTAAAGCTAACCGGACAAAACATTTTTGGGACAAATCATTCATTTTAGGCTCTTTGCTGTCAAGTTTTTTCCAGGGTGTGATCTTGGGTGCGTACATTCAGGGAATTAAAATTGCAGATGGCCGATATATAGGTGGTGCATTAGACTGGCTAACGCCATTTTCTCTGTTCACTGGAGTAGGTGTGGTCGTAATGTACGCAACTCTGGGCTGCGGTTGGCTCATTATGAAAACTGATCATGATCTACAGCAGAAAATGTTTCATTTAATGCCAAAAATGCTAATCGCTTTACTGGTTATCTTTGCAGCTATTAGTTTATATACACCTTTTGCTCAGCCACTTATAGCAGAGCGCTGGTTTACTCAGCCGTATTTAACCTACTTCAGTCCGGTACCAATTCTTGTAGTAATCTTCACAGTTCTTGCTTTACGTGCTGTCAAGAAACAAAATGAACATAAGCCATTTATTTTTACTCTAGCGCTGGTTTTTCTGGCTTTCACTGGCTTCCTGATCAGTCTATGGCCTTACATTATTCCTTATGACGTAACGATCTGGCAGGCAGCAGCCCCACATAGCAGCCAGCTGTTTACATTGGTGGGCGCTGTAATTCTTATTCCGATTATTCTGGCTTATACCGGCTTGGCATATTGGGTATTCCGCCATAAAGTTCGGGTAGGAGATGAAGGCTACCACTAACTAGAAGGAGGTTATAATGAAGCTTTCAGAAAAGCAGTGGTTTGCAGTGTTATGGCTGGCGGGATTTTTCAGTCTGGTTTTAGTGGCCGGTCTATTTCGTGTCTTAATACAGCTTGCCTATTAATTGTACAGTTGGCAGTATGGTATTAAAAAGTGGTCTGTTTAAAACAGACCACTTCCATTTAGTGCTTCAGACCACTTTCCCAGCAGTCTTCTCTATAGTGAAGCAGTAATATTTAAGGCCGATATTTTTGGAATAAGTATGACTCCTTTGCTTGACCGAATTCTTCAGACGTTTCAAGCTACAGCTTCCGATCTTGATACTGTACTTCCTTTTTTTAATACCACTTCTGGCCAGATGATGGAGCAGAGTTTAGGCTATGCTATCTATCAGCGCCAGAATTTTCCTGAATCTTGTGAATATGTACATATAGCCCAAATTGAAAATAAGCAGGAAAATATAGCTTATCTTTTTTCTCCATTTATTCTTGCTGTTCTCCAGTACAAGACAAGTTGTTATTTACCTGTAAGCTCCGAGTTATGGTTAGGTCATTATTTAAATATAGATAATCTTCATTTTATAAAACAAGAAAAATCTCTGGATGAAATGGGACTTTTTATTCAGATAGCACCACAGCAGTTAAACAGTGTGCAAACCAAGCTATACAGCCTATTAAGAGCTTTTCTTGATCCGAAACTTAGACAGCTGATTTTTATTGACCTTCAAAATTACGATGATAAAAATCTGAAAATGTTAGAGCAATCTCTGCATGCGAAGATTATCTATCTGCCGTTTTCTAGTAGTAAACTGCAAATAACCAGGTCAAGCTTAGCTGGCTTATTAGGTAAGAAAAAAACTCAGTCGGCGGCAGAAATATGTGAGCTCATTGCTGAGACCAATGCAGAATTACTTAGTACCTTAAATAATAGCCTAAGTATTAATAATAATTTAAAGCTTATTCAAGACCTACTATATAGCGAACATATTCTGGAAAAAATATCTGTTTATGAAGAATTTATAGACACTATTTTTAAACATAAAACCGAATTAACCAAGAGAGCCTCTTATGTCTAAAAAATCCTCCTCCAAGTTTCCTATTATTACAGTACTGATCAGTATTTTACTTGGCTGTATGTTTTTAGGATTCTTTTATCTGGCTGTTACTCAGGAACCGGAATATATGCCTTCATATCAGAAAAAAATGGCGAATCAGTGATAGCATTATAAAATAGTAGCCTCAGTAAATCTGGGGCTTGTTTCAGGTGACTAATGAATAATAATGAGTTTCTCCAGCGCGTTAAAAATGGGCTCAAACATAGCTCCGAAAGGCAGCTTACTCTTAAAGTCTTTCAGGTCATTAAGAATTTTTTACAAGAATCAGATTATATTCAGGAATTTAAGTTTCCCTCTAGCCGCTTCCTTTCTGAAAGTTTGGGGATTTCACGGGATACTATTGAAAAAGCGTACGAACTTTTAGAAAACGAAAAGCTGGTATATCGGGTCAAGGGTAAAGGGACTTTTAGTATTCCTTCTCAAATTCCACGTACTATTCAGGAAGAAAGCAACTTCAGCTTGCCTGAACAATTGATTCAACTGGAGACTCTATTTTTTGACCAAAATCTGGATTTTTTCGCAGATGGTATGCCAGAGGTACGAAATTTTCCGTTTAAAAAATGGTATGACACCGAAAAACTGGCTTTAGAGCAGAACGGATTAAATATCTTTTTAAAAGATAATACTCAAGGTCTTCCATTACTCAGACAGGAAATCGCCAATCTGGTTAATACACAGCGTCATAGCCGGGTACAACCAGAAAATATACTGATCGTAAATAGTACACAGCAGGCATTATATTTATGCGGACGAGTATTATTTCACCCTAATGACCGGGTGATCATGGAAAATCCTTACTATTCCAATGCCAGTCATCTTTTTAAAATGATGGGGCTAAATATACACTATTGTGATATTGATGCCCAAGGTTTAATGATTGAGCGGTGCCATCATTTAACTGATATTAAAGCTATTTATGTGACACCGGCAAGCCAGTATCCCACTGGAATACAAATGAGTATGCAGCGCAAAAAAGAAATTGTGGCATACGCCCGGCAGCAGAATAGTTTTATTATTGAAGATGATTATGATGCCCTACTTTTAAATAGATCTGAAAATGATGCAATACTGGGTCTGGATTCCTGTCAGCGCACTATTTATATCGGGTCTTTTAGCAAATATATATTACCAAGCCTGCGTATGTCTTACATGATTTTGCCCAGTGCACTGGTAGATGCCTTTACTCGTTATCGGAACTATATAGATGGCAGTGCACCTTCCCAGTATTTTCAAACCATTCTTGGGAAATTTATGCAGCGGGGTTATTACGCTGAATACCTTACTCAAATGCAGCGGATCTATCACGAGCGTTATGAAGCCTTTATTTTTTATTTTCATCAGTATTTAAGTGAATTTTGTTTTATCCATGAGAATTCGCCTGCAATGCAGGTTGCCTGTTACTTTAAAGAAAATTTACCTGATGAACTTGAGGAAAGTCTTGTCCAGGCGGCAGCACTCAAGAATATTAGTTTGACTCGTTTAAGTCAGTTTTATGCACAGCATCCGAGCTATGGTTTTGTACTGGGGTTCAGCTCACTGAACCCGACAGAAATTAAGTCATGTATGCTGCAATTGCATGGCCTGATTACGACAGAACTGAAGCGAGTGAATAATATTATTGTTCCCTAGGAAAACAGATTAAAAATTTCATTCCTTAAAAACTGATGTCTTATATTTTTATCTAGATCTTTATGCCAATACATTGCCAGATTTAAGGCTGGCAGTTCAAAGGGTAACTCATATACCTGCACCTGTTTTGAGTAGTGCAGATTGTCTAATATATTTTTTGGAATAGTTAATATGAACTGATCACTCTGTTCCAAAACCTGTAAGGCAGTAGAATAATGCTGGCAGCGCAGAAAAATTTTACGGACCAGTTCCTGACGGTTTAAATAAATATCTTCCAGCAATACACCACTACGCCGTGATGACACACCAATATGCTGGGCCGAAAAGTATAACTCTTTAGACATTTCAGGTAGCTGTGTACACACTACAAAGCGGTCTTCAACCAGCCTTTTATTGCAAAGTTTTTGTCCAAAATCCTGTTCTAGATCAATGACAAAATCGGTTTGTTGTGTAGCAAGATCACTAATAATCATTTTTCGGTCAAGTTTACTTCTCAAAAATTCAATATCACTGTTCAGCTTCTGAACATGATGAATCAGATTGGGGAAAATTAATGGCTCGATTTCATCGTGAATAGCGATCTTTAAATTGTGAACAATACCGGCATCAAGATTTTGATGCTGAAGGACTGAAATTCCCTGAAGCGCCAGTAAGGCATGTTTGACAGGTAAATAGATTTGTTCGGCAAAAGGAGTAGGCCGCATCCTCGCTCCGCTACGTATAAACAGTTCATTTTTTAAATGTAATCGTAACCGTTGCAAGGCATGGCTTGCTGCAGACTGGCTGATGCATAGAACTTGGGCTGCCTTGGAGATACTTTTTTGCTCATAAACTGCAATGAAAAGAGGATATAAGTTGATATCGATATGATGAAAAATGGCAATGTCGAGATAGGGCTCTTTATGAATTTCATGCATGTTTAGGTATTGAATAAAATCATTTGGTTCATATTAAGTTTCGGGCTATGGTAATGTAAATAGAAAATAAGATGATTTCTAAGGATAAAAAATGTTTGAGCTCTCTTCACGTGCACAAGATTTTGTTCAACGTACCCGTAAATTTATAGAAACAGAAATCGAACCTGTAGAAAAAGTATTCTGGGAAGAAGTACATCAACTTAATCCCGATGGAAACTGGAAGAGCTGGCAATGGCCTGAACAGTTGACGGTATTAAAAGAAAAAGCTAAGGCTGCTGGCTTGTGGAATATGTTTTTACCAGATGCTGAGCTTGGTGCAGGGCTTTCTGTACAGGAGTATGCTCATATAGCTGAACTGACCGGCCGTAGTCTGCTGGCGCCTACTGTATTTAACTGTAATGCGCCAGATAGTGGCAACATGGAGCTACTCTGGCGTTATGGTAGTGAAGAGCAAAAGCAGCAGTGGCTCAGTCCATTGCTGGCAGGCGAAATCCGGTCAGTATTTTGTATGACTGAACCTGCTGTGGCTTCTAGTGATGCTACCAATATGCAGGCAACAGCAGTCATTGAAGGTGATGAGATTGTACTTAATGGCCGTAAATGGTGGTCATCAGGTTTAGGGGATCCAAATGCTAAAGTTATTATTTTTATGGCCCATACGCCAGATGAGAGTAAAGACCGGCATCACCAACATTCTATGGTTTTAGTACCCATTGATACAGCAGGCGTGACTATTGAGCGTATGTTACCTGTTTTTGGTGATTATGATGCTCCGCATGGACATGGTGAAATCAGCTTTAATAATGTACGAGTACCACTCAGTCATTTTATTGGCGGGGCAGGTCAAGGGTTTGAAATTGCCCAGGGACGTTTGGGACCAGGCCGTATACATCATTGCATGCGATGTATTGGAGCTGCGGAAAAATCATTAGATTTAATGATTGAGCGTGGTATGTCAAGAACTGCATTTGGTAAGGAAATTCTAAAACTGGGAGGCAATCTCGAGCGGGTTGCAGAAGCACGTGTAGCCATTGATCAGGCCCGACTTTTAACCTTGTATGCTGCCTACAAAATGGATACTTTAGGAAATATGGCAGCTTTAACGGAGATTTCTGCAATTAAAGTGGTGGCGCCTAGTGTACTTGAGAAAGTTGTAGATATGGCTATCCAGATTCACGGTGGTGCCGGTATGTCACGTGATACGGTATTAACAGGTTTCTTTGCACAGGCACGCAGTCTGCGTCTGGCAGATGGCCCTGATGAAGTACATAAGGGTATGATCGCCAAACTAGAACTGGCAAAACGTGGTTATAGTACCCGAAGAAAAGCTTAAAAATTCCAGGAATAGAATAAATGACGGTAATTGATGTTGGTGGACAGATCAAAAAAGGCGAAGAACTAGATATTGAAGCTGTAGAACAATGGCTAAAACAGCAGGGTATTGATCTGCAGGGTAAGGTTGAAGTAACTCAGTATTCGGGAGGGGCTTCAAATTGGACTTACCGCTTGAACTATGAAAATCTGGATCTGATACTACGTCGTCCACCTAAAGGGACTAAAGCCAAATCTGCACATGATATGGTTCGTGAATATACAGTACAGAAAAATCTGGCACCTTATTATCCGGTAGTACCACAAATGGTCGCCCTTTGTGAGGATGAGTCTGTCATCGGTTGCGACTTTTATGTGATGAAGCGTATAGAGGGAATTATTCCACGTGCCAAACTGCCGCCAGAGCTTCAGTTGGGTGAAGCACAAGTACATGAGCTATGTATTAATGTCATTGATAAGCTCATTGAATTACATCAAGTACCTTATCAGGGAACTGAGCTGGAAAAACTTGGTAAAGGCGAAGGCTATTGCCGGCGTCAGGTAGAAGGTTGGGACAAACGCTATGAAAAGGCCAGAACCATCAATGTACCTTCTTTTAAGTATGTCCGAAAATGGCTGCTGGATAACATACCAGAGGATTCAGAGACCTGCTTAATTCATAACGACTGGCGTTTTGACAATGTAGTGTTGAGTCCGCAGCAGCCCACACAAGTTATTGGTGTTTTAGACTGGGAAATGGCCACCTTGGGTGATCCATTAATGGATCTGGGCAGCGCCTTGGCTTACTGGGTAGAACCAACTGATAATATGATCTTCCGTTCTACCCGACGTCAACCAACTCATTTACCGGGTATGTTTAGCCGCAAACAAGTGGTTGAATATTATCTGGATAAAACTGGCCTGAAACCTGATAACTGGACCTTTTATGAGGTATTCGGTATTTTTCGTTTAGCGGTCATTGCCCAACAGATTTATTATCGTTATTTTCATAGGCAAACTCGAAATCCAGCCTTTAAAAACTTCTGGATCATAATTCAGGCCTTGCATGTACGTGCATTGAAACTGATTGCTCAGCAGAAAATTCATGAAAACCCGCTGGCCCAGAAATATGTACATAAGTTGCAGGAGATCCTGAAAAAATGACTACAATATATCTGGTTAGACATGGTCAGGCTTCGTTTGGCGCCACTAGTTATGACCAGCTATCTCCTAATGGAGAACTGCAGGCTAAACTTCTAGGTCAGTACTTCAATAAGATTCTAAAAGATGAACCTTATGTAGTAGCAGGAAGCATGCGGCGTCATCAGCAGACCGCTCAACTGGCACTTGCAGAATACTTTCCTGAAGTTCCGGTCCAGACATTGAGCGAATGGAATGAGTTTAACCATCAGCAGGTTTTCTCTCGCTATGAACCCCGTTTTAATGAGCCTGCACTGCTCAAGCAGGATGTTGCCAAAGAAAGCAATCCACGCGCTTACCTGGCTAAAATCTTCGAAGGTGCCATTCAGCGTTGGACAGGAGGTGATTATCATCATGAATATGATGAATCATGGCCTCACTTCAAGCAACGTGTAGAAACAGCACTCGTAAACCTGTGTAATGAGCTAGAAAAATCTAAACCACGTTATGCAATTGTTTTCACTTCAGGAGGGGTTATATCGGTAGCAGTCGGCAAACTTCTGGAGCTTAATCCTGACCGGACTTTTGCGCTTAACTGGGCAATCGCCAATACCAGTCTAACTACTATGCGTCTGGTAGGTAATGAGCCACAATTGCTCAGCCTAAATGAACATCATTTTATCAAGGCTACTCACCCTGAATTACTTACATGGATATAAAAGGAATAAACCATGGCTAAAACAATCTTAATTACTGGCGCCAGTTCTGGGTTAGGCGCGGGTATGGCACGCGAATTTGCACAAAAAGGCTATAATCTCGCAATTTGTGCGCGACGGATGGAGCGCTTGGAGCAGCTGAAGCAGGAGCTGGAGGTTCAATACGGTATTAGAGTTATTGCAAAAACTCTGGATGTAACGCATTACAATGAAGTTTTTGAAGTATTTAAGGCGTTTAAGCAAGAGTTCGGAAAAATTGATCGAATTATTGTAAATGCAGGAGTGGGTGAAGGCCGCCGTATTGGTAAGGGAAATTTTGAAGTTAACCGTGCTACAGCAGAAACTAACTTTATTTCTGCTTTAGCCCAGTGTGAAGCAGCTGTGGAAATTTTCCGTGCACAAAATGCCGGTCATCTTGTCGTAATCTCATCCATGAGTGCTATGCGTGGCTTGCCAAAGCACCTTTCTACCTATGCTGCCAGTAAAGCGGCTGTAGCGCATCTGGCAGAAGGAATCCGTGCTGAACTTTTAAATACTCCCATCAAGGTTTCAACAATTTTCCCTGGTTATATTCGAACCGAACTGAATGAAGGGGCTAAAAAACTTCCATTTGAAGTGGATGAAAAAACCGGTAGCAAAGCACTCGTCGAAGCCATTGAAAGAGAGCCCGTTAAAGCTTATGTTCCAAAATGGCCATGGTTACCCATGGGTATCGCAATGAAGATATTGCCTTTAAAACTGGTGAATAAACTTAGCTAGTACCAAGACTCTCCGGAGTCTTTTTTTGAACAGAATTAAAAAGAAATGTAGGTACTGTTTACCGAAATTAACAGCCTGAACAAAGTATGCATGGAACTATATCTGAAACTAAAGTAATTTTTATAAAGATTAGATTTTGAAAACCAAAAAATCAAAGTGCACACGTGATTCAGGAAATTAGTCAGTATGCTTGAAAACCAGATTGAAACTCATCCTTTTACACCTTTTTTACCAGAAAATGCAAAGCTGTTGATGTTAGGAAGTTTTCCACCATCGCGTGAGCGCTGGAAAATGGAGTTTTACTATCCGAACTTTCAAAATGATATGTGGCGAATCTTCGGTCTTATTTTTTTTGAAAATAAAAACTATTTTCTTGATATTGATAAAAAAAGCTTTAATGAAACTTTAATTTGTGAGTTTCTGGTAGATAAAGGTATAGCCATTTATGATGTTGCGGAAAAAGTAATTCGTCTAAAGGGCAATGCTTCAGATAAATTCTTGCAAATCGTGACTACAGTCAAGCTTGAAGAGCTGCTTATGCCGATTCCTGAATGTCATACTCTAATGACCACAGGAGATAAAGCAACAGAAACACTAATTTCCCTTTTACCTGAAGGAACTGAAAAACCCACTATTGCCATGCCGATACATACCCATTTTATGGGCAGAGACCTGAATCTATACCGTATGCCATCTTCATCACGTGCATATCCATTAGCACTTGAAAAAAAAGCAGAATTATATGGGAACTTTTTTCAGGAAATTGGCCTGATTTAATGAATATGATCATTTCAAAAGGATCCATATTAAAAAAGCGGCCTATATAGACCGCCTTTTTGTTAGACTTTTATAGCCAGCTTATACCAGCGTCATCAGGCTGGCATTACCACCTGCAGCAGCAGTGTTAATACTGATTGCACGTTCAATAACTAAACGCTCAACCGGAATCTGTAACTGTTGCGGCTCTAAGTGAGTAATTCCAACAATTGCACCTTCGCGCTGTGCGATCTGTTTCTGCAGATTCATGAGTTGGTTCTGACTACCATGATGTAACACAGCATCAAAATCACCAGTTTGAATATTTTCAATGATGTGGAATTGCTGACGTATAACTTCAGGTAACCTGGCTGCATGTTTTTGATAGAAGTCATTACCTTTAAGTAAAACTGGTTGACTACCTACCGAGAAAATTGCAATAAGTTGAGCAATCTGTTCCTGCTCACTCTCTGCCAGACTTAAAGTTCTTTTACGTGGTAACACAGCATACTGATTTGATTCCCCGGTTGGTCCCTGCAATTCAAATACTTTCCCTGCAAAGAAGCTTTGCTCTTGGCCCAAAGTATATTGTGGCAGATTCTGTTTTACCCAAGCCAGAAAATCGACATATAACGGATTAGCACTTGTATGGTTCACCGTCTGTACTGCAAACGGCTGTTCCAGTTTTTTAGGCTGACAATCTTGCATCAAGCGGTATAAATAGAGCGGACCGCCCGCTTTTGGCCCTGTACCAGATAAACCTTCTCCGCCAAAAGGCTGTACACCTACCACGGCACCTACAATATTACGGTTAATGTAAAGGTTGCCTACTTCTGCATGTTGAATAACCGTTTGAATTGTTTCATCAATGCGTGTATGTAAACCCATAGTCAAGCCATAGCCTTTAGCATGAATGGCATCAAGTAACTGTGCAAGCTGGCCCTGTTTGTAGGTAATTACATGCAATACCGGTCCAAAGACTTCACGTTTGAGTTCATTAAGGTTTGGTAACTCAATAAGTGTTGGAAGAATAAAAGTCCCATCTTTGAACTGGTTTTGCTCCGGATTATGCGCAAACTGGTATACCGGGTAACCTTGTTTCTGCATTTTCTGGATGTGATTTTCTATATTGGTTTTTGCTTCCTGATCAATTACCGGTCCGATATCTGTATTCAGATAAACCGGATTGCCAACCCGTAACTGCTGCATGCCACCTTTTAGCATATGTAAAAGCGGTTTTGCATTATCTTCCTGCACACATAAAATACGTAGTGCGGAACAGCGTTGGCCGGCACTATCAAAGGCTGAGCTCAAGACATCGAGCACCACTTGTTCAGTTAGGGCAGAGGAGTCCACAATCATCGCATTCTGACCGCCTGTTTCAGCAATGAATACCACTGGCTGACCATGACGGGTTACACGACCTGATACAGTTTTTTGCAGAATCTTGGCAACTTCAGTTGAGCCGGTAAACATGATGCCCTGGATACGTGCATCCTGGCTAAGTAATGCCCCTACAATTTCACCACGGCCTGGCATAAGCTGTAGCACACTATGAGGAACACCAGCCTCCCATAGCAGTTCAACAGCAAGAGCAGCAATGAGAGGAGTTTGTTCTGCCGGTTTTGCAACTACACAATTACCGGCCACCAGTGCCGCAGCGATTTGCCCACTGAAAATTGCCAGCGGGAAGTTCCATGGACTGATACATAAAACGGTACCCAGCGGTGTGACTACACTCTGAGCCGCAATTGATTCCATTTGAGTAGCATAATAACGCAGGAAATCTACCGCTTCACGAACTTCAGCAAGGCCATTTGCATAGGTTTTACCGCTTTCACGAGAAAGAAGAACCAGTAACTCCTGAATACGTTTTTCCATCAGGTCGGCTGCTTTTTTCAGCATACCTGCTCGCTGGACCGGTGTGGTATTTGCCCAGTCTGATTCAGCTTTTTGTGCCAGAGTCAGTGCCAGTTCTACATCTTGAGCTTCTGCTTCATGTACATAACCCACAATATCCTGATGAGAAGATGGATTTAATACCGTGACCAGACTACGTTCCAGGCTGGAATCAATTTCCTGTCCCAGCATAGGCTGGCTAGACCAGGTTTGATCATGAAAACGGGTTGCTGCATCATTTAGAGCTTTCAATACCTGGTCATTTGCCAGATCCAGACCTTTAGAATTGTGACGCAGATTGCCATACAAATCTTGAGGGAAAGGAATAGAAGGATGTTTCTGTCCCAGTTTTCCGGTAAAGGCTGCAGTCTCTCTAATTTCCTGAACAGGATTGCGGATCAGGCTTTCGATGCTCAGATTCTTGTCAGCAATACGGTTTACAAATGAAGTGTTGGCGCCATTTTCGAGCAGGCGACGTACCAGATAGGCCAAAAGAGTTTCATGGCTGCCGACAGGCGCATAAATACGACATGGAATGCCCAGTTTTTTATCCTGACGTGAACCTACTACCTGTTCATATAACGGCTCACCCATACCATGCAGACATTGGAATTCATACTGACCCGGATAATATTGTTCCGGTTTAGCCAGTTGGTAAATCGTTGCCAGTGTTTGCGCATTGTGTGTGGCAAACTGCGGATAAATCTGTTCAGGCGCGGCGAGAAGTTTCTTAGCACATGCAATATAAGACAGGTCAGTATGGACTTTTTGAGTAAATACCGGATAGTCCGACATACCTTCAATCTGGGATTTTTTAATCTCACTATCCCAGTAAGCACCTTTAACCAGACGGATCATCAAACGTTTTTCAGAACGTTTTGCCAGATCAACCAGATAATCGACCAGATTGAAGCAGCGTTTCTGGTAAGCCTGAATAACAAAGCCAATACCTTTCCACTGGGCCAGAGATGGCTCGAAACATAGACGTTCTAATAGTTCCAGAGACAGTTCCAGACGTTCAGTTTCTTCAGCATCAATATTCAGGCCAATATTATATCCTTTGGCCAGCTCGGCTAATTTGAGAATCTTAGGATAAAGCTCTTCATGTACTCGGGTAACCTGAGCACGTTGATAACGCGGATGCAGGGCAGAAAGCTTGATTGAGATACCCGGGCCATCATATACATCTTTGTCTTTAGAAGCCTGACCGATTGCATGAATGGCCTGGCTGTAATCATCATAATAGCGTTCAGCATCTTCAGCTGTGAGGGCAGCCTCGCCCAGCATGTCATAAGAATAGCGGAAACCTTTATCTTCAAGTGATTTTGCATTGTTCAGTGCTTCACCAATGGTTTCACCCGTTACAAACTGCTCGCCCATCATACGCATGGCAACATCAACAGCTTTACGAATAATGCCACGCCCGCTACGTGCCAGAATACCTGTCAGGATGCTTGACAGGCTGGTACGGGTTGGTGTTTCCATCAGTTTACCGGTCAGCATTAGCCCCCAAGCTGCCGCATTTACAAACATCAGGTTGCTTTGGCCCAAATGTTCTTTCCAGTTGCCCTGATTAATCTTGTCACGGATGAGCAGATCCCGGGTAGCTGTATCTGGAATACGAAGAAGAGCTTCAGCCAGACACATCAGTGCAATACCTTCCTGCGAAGATAAAGAAAACTCCTGTAAAAGTCCCTGTACAATTCCAGCCTTGCCCGAACCTGATTTACGGTCACGTAAACTGTGTGCCAGATTAAAAGCCAGTTCATAAATTTTCTGGTCCAGCTCTGCAGAAAGCTCAGCTGCCTGTAATAGCTCTTCTACCGCTTCAGGCTCCGCACGGCGCCAGGCAGTATTAATCTGTTCTTCAAAATTGCTTTTTTCCTTGAAAGCAGTGATGTAGCCGAAGTGTGGCTGGGCATTTTCCCGAGCGCTGTATGTATCCATTACATTCATGTCAGTATCCGATGACAATATTAAAAACTGTGATGATCAGTCACTTTAGATAATTTTATAATTACAAAATAAATAGCGAATAACTCACTAAAAATAGTTCATAATTTAGTGAATTATTCATGGAAGACAGGAAATTATGCTGGATCGTACAGATTTCAAAATACTTGAACTATTACAGTGTGATGGACGTATTGCCAACAGTAAACTGGCTGAGTTAGTTAACCTCTCTCCCACAGCTGTAATTTCACGGGTACAAAAGCTTACCAAGGAAGGATATATACTTGGTTATGAAGCTAAACTTAACCCAAACAAGCTGGATGCCGGCTTTGTTGTTTTTGTCGAGGTGATGCTGGACAAGACAACCCCAAATGCTCTTGAAGAGTTTGAAGAGGCAATTCTGGACTATCCGGAAATTTCTGAATGCCATTTAATGAGTGGAGGATTCGACTTTCTGCTTAAGGTGCGCAGTGCCAATATGGAAGAATTTCGTAAAATGGCAGGACAGGTGCTCTGGCAACTGCCAGGCGTAAAGGAAACACGCAGTTATCCGGTGATGGAAGAGCTCAAAACCACAACCCGATTAAAGCTTAAAAGTAAAACAGCAGTTAAAAATAAAGGGGCTTAAAAGCCCCTTTGTTTTAGATATGGATAACCGGTTTATTTCTGCTCATGATACAGACGGTCAGCTTCTTCAAAACGATCAGTCACCTCGCGACCTGGCACTTTACCCATCAGGCTGACCAGCATGATCACTGCCCACGCCAAAATGAAACCAGGAATAATTTCATAGATACCAGTTTCAGCAAACAGGTTTTTCCATAAAATTACTACCACTGCACCTGTGATCATTCCGGCTAAAGCACCATTTAGAGTCATGCGCTTCCAGAACAAAGACAGAATAATGAGTGGACCGAATGCAGCACCAAAACCTGCCCATGCATAAGAAACTAAACCTAAAACCTTGCTCTCTGGATTACCTGCAAGAATAATCGCCAACACTGCAATTGCCAGAACCATAAGGCGGCCTACCCAAACCAGTTCCTTCTGAGAAGCATTTTTGCGTAGGAAAGTCTTATAAAAGTCTTCAGTTAAAGTACTTGAACATACCAGTAACTGGCAGCTTAATGTACTCATCACAGCTGCTAAAATCGCAGCAAGAATAATACCTGCTACCCAAGGATTAAAAAGGATCTTGGTTAATTCCATAAATACAGTTTCTGGATTCTGAGTCACTGCACCTGCAAGTTCAGGGTGCTGTGCAAAGTAGGGAATACCAAAAAAACCTGCTCCAACTGCACCGCCTAAACATAGAATCATCCAGGTCATGCCGATACGACGTGCAGCCGGAATTGACTTGACTGAATCTGCTGCCATAAAACGTACAAGGATATGCGGCTGGCCAAAATAACCCAGACCCCAAGCCATGAGAGATAAAATAGCCACTATGCTCAAATTGGAGAACATGTCGAATGCAGCAGGTCGAGCAGTTTCCAGCAGTGTCATAACTTGAGTAGTGTCGCCAATACTTAAAAATGTAATTACGGGTGTTAGTAGTAAAGCAAAAATCATCAGGCCAGCCTGGAATGTATCAGTCCAGCTAATAGCCAGAAATCCGCCAATACATACATAACTGATAGTTGCAATAGCACTGATCCATAGAGCAGTCTGGTAAGACATTCCGAAAATACTTTCAAATAGACGTGCACCTGCAACCATACCTGAAGCACAGTAGATTGCGAAGAAAATCAGAATAATCATTGCTGATGTAATCCGCAGGATTTTCTTGTGGTCTGCAAAACGGCTAGTGAAATAATCTGGAAGAGTTAAAGCGTTATGCTGGACTTCGGTATGTACCCGCAGACGGCCTGCAACCAGTAGCCAGTTTAGCCAAGCACCAATAATTAGGCCGATGGCAATCCATGCTTCAGAAAGTCCAGACAGGTAGATTGCACCTGGAAGGCCCATGAGTAGCCAGCCACTCATATCTGAAGCACCGGCTGAAAGAGCGGTGACGAAGCTGCCGAGGCTTCGACCACCGAGAATATAATCTGAAAAATCGCTTGTGGCTTTATAGGCATACAAACCTATACCTACCATAGCGATGATATAAAATATAAATGTGATGAGGGTAGGGTTAAACTGTTCCATGCCTGCCTGTCCTTATGCTGTATATGTGCATTCCAGCAAATAGCGCATTATATCTGATTCACCTGGAAAGGCTGTGATTCAAGCACAAAAGTGATTTTTTGTACTGTTACATTTGTAATACAATTTTACATGCAAAATGTTACTTTGTGTAACTTTAGTTACAATAAATTTATTATAGTGATTTATAAAGATTAATTTTTAAACTTATAACTACAATTTTGCATTAATGTAAAATAGTGAAAAAATTTAACTTTTATACAGCGCTTCAAATAGAAAATTCAAATTTCTGCCAAAATTTACATAAAATTACGTTAGTTGCAGAACTTGATAAAAATTAGTAAAAACTTTCCAAATGTTTCATATTGTAAGTAGTGAAAATTATAACAAGTCCTATTATACTTCTATTGCACTATAATTGTGCACAATTTAAGAGTTAACGGAATGAATATTGGACAAAACAACAGGTTTCGCACCGAAAAGGACTTATTAGGCACCAAAGAGGTGCTTTCTTCAAGTTACTATGGCATTCATACTTTAAGAGCCTTAGAAAACTTTCAGATCTCTCAGCAGAAAATAGGTGAACAGCACCATTTCATCCGCGCTTTGGCTCAGGTAAAAAAAGCTTCAGCACAAGCTAACCAGTTTTTTGGAAAACTTACCGAACAGCAGAGTCAGGCCATTCAGGCAGCATGTCAAGAACTAATTGATACTCCAGAGAATTGGGAAAAACATTTCCCGCTAGATGTCTATCAAGGCGGCGCTGGTACTTCTATTAATATGAATACCAATGAGGTAATTGCCAACTTGGCGCTAGAAATGACCGGTCATGACAAGGGCTCATACTATATTATTCATCCCAATGACCATGTGAATAAATCACAGTCAACGAATGATGTCTATCCGACTGCCTTAAGAGTTGCGACCTACTATGCTTTAGATCAACTGTTTATGCAGGTCGAAAATTTAATTACTTCACTTGAATATAAGGCAACTGAATTTCGTTTTGTCTTAAAGATGGGACGTACCCAACTGCAAGATGCAGTACCTATGACCCTAGGACAGGAGTTTCGTGCTTTTGCTACTCTGCTCAAAGAAGATGTACGTTTAATTCAAAAGATGCGCCAGCTATTATTGGAAATTAACCTGGGTGCAACAGCGATTGGTACCGGTGTAAATACGCCACAGGGTTATGCGGCTAAAGTGGTAGAATGCTTAAAGGAAATTACTGGTCTGCCGCTTTCGGGAGCAGAAGACTATGTAGAAGCAACCAGTGACTGTGGTGTATTTATTATTCTGTCGAGCAGTTTAAAACGTCTGGCCTGCAAACTATCAAAAATTTGTAATGACCTGCGTTTATTAAGTTCGGGACCACGTACCGGACTAGCTGAAATCAGTTTACCTGAAATGCAGGCAGGTTCATCTATTATGCCGGCTAAAGTAAATCCTGTGATTCCTGAGGTAGTTAACCAGATTGCTTTTAAGGTTATAGGTAATGATTTAACCATTACCTTTGCTGCTGAAGCAGGCCAGTTACAGCTTAATGTTATGGAGCCTGTCATTGCGCAAGCCTTAAATGAATCAATCGGGCTACTCACCCAAGGCATAAAAACACTCGATGAAAAATGTATACAGGGCATTCATGCCAATGAAAAGACCTGCTACGAAGCAGTAATGCGCAGTGTTAGAATAATTACCTTGCTTGAACCGATTCTTGGTCATGGTGCGTGTGATGAAATCGGTAAGCAGTGTATTGCTGAGAATCGTACAATTCAAGACGTAGTTTTAGAGAAAAAACTGCTGACCGAAAAACAGCTGGAAGAAATTTTCTCATTTGAAAATCTGGTGAGTGAAGTATTGTCCGGAAGTGCTTCACAAACATTAGACCAAGTAAGCTGAATAATTTAGGCTAAAGTAATATTTTTAAAATCCAAAAGGATAGCCCATGCAGCTATCCTTTTATATTAATCAGGTTAATCCTGATATTCTATGTAGTCCCATAGATTTAATCGGCTTTTAATTTCACGGCGAATATGAGGGAGCTTTATCAGTAAAGTCCCCTCAATCCATAATGCTAAAGCCTGGCTGGTTACTAGTTCTCCAGAAAGTTCTACAAGCTGGGCACCTTTAACTGTCACTATAACGTGTTCGTTGCGATAGTATTCAATACCTTTAAAAAGTATTTGCAGCTCATAACCTGTATCGACAATTACCCACTCTAGCTCAATCTGGATATTTTCACTAGATTTTAAAATAGCCTGACCTTCAAGAATATTACTGTCGGAAGCCAGGCAGTCATATTCCACACGGATCTTGCTCAGGAACCATTCCTGTCCACCTAAGTCATCCAGAGTTTTCTTGGGCGTCAAAATATCATTTAAATTAAATTGCCGGCTTAAATCAAAAAATTGCATTACGGGGAGATGTGAACTGTAAAAGTGGCCATCTTAAAAGATCAGGTCGTCAGGCACAACTTTTACAGTATATAAATGCAAATTTTGAAAATCAGACTTACATCATCCATTCAATAGGCAGTCTTGAGACAGTATCCATCATGAAGCGCTGGAAACGGCTAGTCCCGGGTTCATTCTGATGTTCTATCACTTTGCCGTCCTTTTTCTGTTCTAACCAGACAATGTTACCTTTTTGATCTAATTTGAGCTTATAAGCAATCTGGGGAAGGTGCTTGTCGAGATTTAATGTAATCTGTTTTTGTAAAGCTTCAGATTCAATCACCAAGCCTACTTCTGTATTCAGATTAACTGAACGTGGATCAAAATTGAATGAGCCAATAAAAACCTTGCCGTCTACATCAAAAAATTTAGCATGCAAACTGGAACTGTTCTTGCCTTTAGAGGGTATTACGTTACCGGTAGCGACTTCATACCAAGTACGACGCTTTCGCTCCTGATAAGGCTTAAATTCATAAAGCTGTACACCATGTTCAAGCAGACTTTTACGGTACTTCCCGTAAAAGGCGTGGACCAAAGCAACATCATTGGCTGGCAGAGAATTGGTTAGAATTCTGACATTAATTCCATTTTTAGAAATATTAGAAAGGTACTTCTGACCGATTTCTGTAGGTACAAAATAAGCTGAAACCAGTTCAAGATGGTTTTTAGGCTCACCCAATATAGAAATCATCTGGTTATAAATCAGTTCATTGCCAGTTGCTAGTCCTTTAATTTTCTTGGGAGAGTCTGCTACAAAATATGCTTTGGCCCAGTTGATCGGGCGTTCCTGCAAATATTGGTTAATCAGTTCCTGAGCCTGAGAAATCCGTTCTTCTGTCGGGTTGCGAGAATTTTCAATCAGGTCATATTCTTTACGTAATGCAATTAACTGGTCAACCGTACCGAAACCGAGCAGCTGTTGTGATGAGTAGCTCAATTCATGCAGCCAAAATTCTGCAAATACTTGATTAGCCTGCTCAACAGCTTTACCAGAAAACAGAATGTCCATGTCGGTAAACTGGAATTCCTGACTCGCATCAAAGTATTCGCGGCTAATATTCCGTCCACCTGTTACGGCCATGACTCCATCAGCAATAATAAGTTTATTATGCATACGCTGATTGACATATTTCATGCGAAAAAAATAGTCCAATACCCGCAAATGCCGGTATTTGTAAGGATTAAATATTTTAATTTCAAAATTTGGATGCAGACTGAGTACTTTTAAGGTCGGGTCGAGCTGTGTACCATTCTGATCATCAATTAAAAGCTTTATTTTTACACCACGATCAGCTGCTCTTAGGAGTTCAGCAAACATCAGGTGCCCAATAAAATCATTATTCCAGATATAATACTGTAATTCTAAAGTATTTTTTGCATTACGAATCAGGTGGATACGTGATGCTATACTACTAAATGCATCTTCCATGGCCAAATAGGCAGTGAGTCCCTGTCGGATTTTTTCGTCTTTAGCATCATCATTAATCCAGGGGCGAGAAGGCGTATGTTTATGCTCCGTATATTCCGAGATATTGGGAGGGAGCTCACAGCCAGTTAAACCCGTCAATGTCATACCAATAATTATACCTTTCAGATGATTATCTAATTGCATTTTAATTATGTGTCACGTATCTCTTTCACATTTAAGATAACATCATACCTGAGTAAATACTTGAATGTTTTAGCGTATTAGAGTTACTGTTAGGTATTAATTTTTCAGTCAGCCTTACAGATTACAGGATGAAAATGTAATGAAATCACGTGCAGCAGTCGCATTTGGGCCAGGTCAGCCCCTGGAAATTGTTGAAATAGATGTTACTCCGCCAAAAG
This sequence comes from Acinetobacter sp. UBA6571, assembly GCF_002434085.1. NCBI lineage: Bacteria > Pseudomonadati > Pseudomonadota > Gammaproteobacteria > Moraxellales > Moraxellaceae > Acinetobacter > Acinetobacter sp. UBA6571. Next base: position 46,273 of record NZ_DJJJ01000025.1, read on the forward strand.
CTGGTGAAGTACTGGTTAAAATTACACACACTGGTGTATGCCATACTGATGCTTTTACTTTATCAGGTGAAGATCCGGAAGGCGTTTTTCCAGCGGTTCTAGGGCATGAAGGTGGCGGTATTGTAGTTGAGGTCGGAGAAGGGGTTACTTCGGTGAAGCCCGGTGATCATGTTATTCCGCTCTATACTGCAGAATGTGGCAAGTGCAAATTCTGCACTTCAGGCAAAACTAACCTGTGCCAGGCAGTTCGTGCAACTCAAGGTAAAGGCTTAATGCCGGATGGTACGACCCGCTTTTCTTATAATGGTGAGCCTATTTATCATTATATGGGTACGTCTACATTCAGTGAATACACTGTAGTAGCAGAAATCTCTCTCGCTAAAATTGATCCGGAAGCCCCACTTGAAAAAATGTGCCTGCTCGGATGTGGTGTAACGACAGGAATCGGTGCAGTACATAATACGGCAAAAGTTGAAGAAGGTGCGACTGTCGCGATTTTCGGTTTAGGTGCAATTGGTCTGGCAGCTATTCAGGGTGCAGTGCAAGCCAAAGCTGGCCGAATTATTGCAATTGATATTAATCCGGACAAGTTTGCATTGGCTCAGGAAATGGGCGCGACTGATGTTGTCAATCCGAAAGACTATAACAAGCCTATCCAGGAAGTCATTGTTGAGATGACTGATGGAGGGGTTGACTATAGCTTTGAATGTATTGGTAACGTAGACATCATGCGTGCTGCACTGGAATGCTGCCATAAAGGCTGGGGCGAGTCAGTCATTATTGGTGTTGCCGGCGCCGGTCAAGAAATACGTACCCGTCCATTCCAGCTGGTAACAGGCCGGGTATGGCGTGGTTCGGCTTTTGGTGGCGTTAAGGGTCGTACCCAGCTACCAGGTATGGTACAGCAGGCAATGCGTGGTGAAATTAAAATTGATCCATTCATCACGCATAATTTACCTTTGAGTAAAATTAATGAAGCTTTTGATTTACTGCATGAGGGTAAATCTATCCGTACAGTGATTCATTTTTAGTTCTAGGCAAACCTAAACTTTATAATCTAAAAAATAAAAAACCGGGAACTTTCCCGGTTTTTTATTTATTTGAAATTAAACAGTGGCTAAACTCTTTTTCAAAACAGCAGCCATTGCTTCAGCCACATAATAAATATTTTTCTGGTTTAAACCTGCAACACACATACGTCCGCTTCGAACCAGATAAATACCGTATTTTTCCTTAAGCAGATCGACCTGTTCAGCAGTCAACCCGGTATAACTAAACATACCGTTCTGGTTTACCAGGTAGCTAAAGTCTTGATCTGGTAATGGGCGACTTAATTCATCTTTTAGAATCTGACGCATTTTCTGGATACGGGTACGCATACCTTCAACTTCAGTTAGCCAAAGGGAGTGCAGTTCTTCATCATTGAGCACATTTTCAACCAGTAATGCACCCGTTGTAGGGGGGCTAGAGTAAATACGGCGAACAGTAGCCTTTAACTGGCCCAGAACGCGCTGAACTGTTTCTTGGTCGTCACAGACAAAGGAAAGTCCGCCAACACGTTCACCATATAGCGAGAAAATCTTGGAAAATGAATTGCTGACAATAAAGTTCATTCCTGCCTGATCCAGTGCACGGATCAGATAAGCATCTTCTTGCATGCCGTGGCCAAAGCCCTGATAAGCGATGTCTAAAAACGGAATCAAGTTTCCTGTTTTTAATACTTCAATCACCTGATCCCACTGTGCAGGAACAAGATCGGCGCCAGTCGGATTATGACAGCATGGATGCAATAATACGATACTTTGTTCTGGCAGTTGCTTTAAGGTATCTAGCATACCCGCAAAGTCCACACCATGGGTTTCAGCATCAAAATATGGATAGTAATGTGTATTTATACCTGCACCATTGAAGATGGCTACATGATTATCCCAAGTTGGATTACTTACCCAGATTTCAGACTCAGGAAAGTATTTCTTAAGGAAATCTGCACCTACTTTAAGAGCACCTGATCCGCCTAATGTTTGAATTGTAGCAACACGTCCCTGAGCTCGAGCCGGACTGTTTTCAGTAAACAGCAAGTTTTGAATGGCTTCACGGTAAGGTTTGAAGCCTTCCATTGGCAGGTACAGTTTGGTCGTATCGTTCAGCTTGGCAATATGCTTGTACGCTGTTTTAACGGCTTCGAGCTGTGGCACAATACTGTCTTCATTATAATAAAGTCCAATACTCAGGTTTACCTTGTCTGTACGGGCATCCGTATTGAACTCTTCCATTAGAGACAGAATCGGATCACCCGGATAAGGATTTACATGCTCAAACATTCAATTACTTCCTTAAGTCGTACAGCCTTCTAACTGTACTATGTTAAAAACTGCTCCAGTCCATCATCCATGTTCTGGAGGGGATTTACTGGCTCAGGTGTCAGTTTCCAGAACCATATTATGACGTTGAAGTGCCTTGCGCTTTTTAATCTGATAGGCGATCAGCAGGCACAACAGCCATCCTGGGATCATCATAACTGCAATACGCATATCTGGCGTCATTATCATAATGCCTAAAATACCAATCATAAAGACTATACAGAGATAGTTTGTGAATGGATAAGCCAAACTTGGAAATTGCGTGGTTTTGTTTTCACGTATCATCTGTTTGCGGAATTTTAAGTGAGTGATAAAAATGACCATCCAGTTAATAACGATCGCAGCAACAACCAGCATCATCAGCAGACTAAACGCTTTCTCTGGAAACATGTAATTGAGCAGTACACAGAGCAGGGTAACAAAAGCAGAGATTAGTACGGCCGGCACCGGAATACCATTTTTGTTAATTTTACTCAAAAACTCAGGTGCATTACCCTGTTTGGCCAGACCGAGCAGCATGCGACTGGTACAGTAACTGGTACTGTTATAAACAGAAACTGCTGCTGTCAGTACTACAAAATTCAGTACAGTCGCAACTCCCTGACTGTTAAGAGAATCAAAAATCAGCACAAACGGACTGCCGCCTTCGGCCATTTTGTTCCATGGAAATAGCGATAAAATTACTACGAGAGTACCGATATAAAAAATTAGGATACGGTAGACAATCTGGTTAATAGCTTTAGGCAAGGTTTTCCCGGGTTCGTGCGTTTCTGCTGCAGCAATACCGACAAGTTCAATACCACCAAAAGCAAACATGATTACAGCCATGGCCATAACCAGACCACTGATGCCGTTCGGAAAAAACCCACCTAGTGCCCAAAGATTGCTGATGGTCGATTGTGGTCCTGCGCTACCGGTAGTGAGCAGATAGCTACCGAAGCCGATCATACAAATGATCGCCACCACCTTGATAATAGCGAGCCAGAATTCCATTTCACCAAAAAATTTGACATGAAGCAGGTTAATGCCGTTGATCAGAATAAAAAAGCCTAAGGCGGTCATCCAGGTTGGAATTTCAGGCCACCAGTAGTGGATATAAAGACCAATTGCACTGAGTTCTGCCATACACACCAGTACGTTCAGTACCCAGTAATTCCACCCAGACATAAATCCTGCGAATTTTCCCCAGTACTTGTAAGCAAAATGACTAAATGAACCGCTTACCGGTTCTTCTACAATCATTTCACCTAACTGGCGCATCATCAGGAAAGCAATCAGTCCTGCTATTGCATAGCCCAGAATAACTGAGGGGCCGGCCATTTTAATTGTTTGAGAAATTCCCAGAAATAGACCGGTACCGATTGCTCCTCCAAGAGCAATCAGCTGAATATGACGATTCTTTAAACCTGCGTTTAAATCACCTTGTTGAGGATTATCCATATGATCCTTTCTTCCTTGTGTTTTTCGCATTCGTAATAATTTTATACTTAATTACGTATAACATAATTTAAACCTTGAGAACATAGCCGATTTTTTAAATTTTTGACTGAAAAGTCTAGTTATATTGTTGGGTTAGCCATTATATAAAAATAAGTTATTGTTTTAATAAATAAAAATTATTCATAAATTTTATTCTAATTGCCGTTGAGCCTGTATCTTTATATGGCATGAGAAAAGTTACTCAACGCTAAATTTTTTCTTTTGGCCAAGTCTGTAATGAGCTAAAACATTCAGCTTTAAAGAAGAAAACTATATTTTTCAGTTTTTTCCAGCTTTGTCGGGCTTGGTGATTGCTAAAAAATAATGAACTCTCTATGATCAGGCAGGCTGAAACTTGCTAAAGTCTCAGCATGAAAAACCGGAATAGACGAGCGAAGACGGATATTTAAAAAGGATGAAAAGGGTTAAAACATGAGTGAAGAAAAGGTCTCTGGTGGTGTTCAGTCTCTAGAAATAGGGCTACACGTATTCAATTCACTGGTAGAACATAATAACCCCATCATGCTGAAAGACCTTTCACACAAACTCGGCATGCATCCTGCTAAAGTCCACCGTTATCTGGCCAGTCTGATACGCATGAATTATGCCAGACAGCTTGAAGATGGCCAGTATGGCCTTGGTGAACAAGCATGGCGTCTAGGTTTACGTTGTATCCAGCATACGGACACCTTGCAACTGGTTCAAAGCCAGATTTATGAAATGCAGGGCAAAATCGGTTCAAGTATTCAGATTAGTAAATGGTCGCCGCGGGGCCCTCTGGTTGTCCAGTCAATTGAATCGTTGCATCCGGTATCGATCGTGACGCGTGTAGGCTCAATCATGCCATTAGTCAACTCTGCTGCGGGCCGGATCTATGCGTCTTACTTGCCTGAACATCTGGTGCGGCCACTTATGGAAGAAGAGTGGAAAAAACATACCTCATCAAATAAAACACTTTCCCCTAAAAATTGGGAAGAGTTCTTAATATTAAAGAATCAGATACAGGCACAAAAAATGTCGGTGGCACAAGGTGATCTTCTGACCGGGATTAATGCAGTTGGTTTACCTATTTTTAATACTTACAATGCTATCGAGTTTTGTATTGTGGTAATTGATAGTGAAGATATGCTGCCCATTCAAGCGAACCATGAAAAAATTATATTTTTAAAGCAGATGGCCGAATCAATTAACCAGTACATCCGTGAAAGATAACTAACTGGTTAAAGACAAGAAGGCGCTATTAGAGCGCCTTCTTGATTTTATAAAAATATCAAAAAATGCAGGGAAAAACTCCTGCATTCTCTAAACATAGGGATTATAAATTAATCAGTTACACTGAGTACACCACGTTTAATCTGATCGCGTTCAATTGATTCAAACAGGGCTTTGAAGTTGCCTTCACCAAAACCGTCGTCATCTTTACGCTGAATAAATTCAAAGAAGACTGGTCCGATCATATTCTCAGAAAAGATCTGAAGTAGAAGACGTTTTTCGCCGTCTTTAGTATTACCATCTAGTAAAATGCCACGTTTTTTCAGCTCTTCTGTTGGTTCACCATGATTTGGTAAACGCTCAGGCAGCATTTCATAATAGGTTTCTGGTGGCGCCGTCATGAACTTGGCTCCTAAGTCATGTAGCTTATCCCAAGTCGAAACCAGATCATCTGTGATGAATGCAATATGCTGGATACCTTCACCATTAAAGTCAGCCAGGAATTCGGCAATCTGGCCATTTCCTTTATCACTGTCTTCATTTAATGGAATACGAATCATGCCATCTGGAGCAGTCAGGGCTTTTGATGTTAAGCCAGTGTATTCGCCTTTAATATCGAAATAGCGGATTTCCTGGAAGTTGAAAATCTTTTCATAGAAATTAGCCCAGTATTCCATACGGCCTTTATAAACATTATGGGTCAAATGATCAATTTCATTTAGACCAGTTCCAACCGGATTTGCATCTACACCTTCTAGGAACTCAAAGTCACTCTGGTAAATATCCCGATCAATCAGGAAAATTGGCATACCACCAATCCCTTTAATCGCCGGGATATTCAGTTCCATTGGACCTACCTTGTTTAGCATTGGTTCAGCGCCCAGCTCAAGCGCCTTTTTATAAGCCTTTGCAGCATCTTTAGTTTTAAAACCCATAGCACAGGCAGAAGGGCCATGCTCATTAAAGAAATAAGATGCGTATGATTCTGGCTGATAGTTTAAAATAATATTGATATTGCCTTGGCGCCATAAATAAACATTCTTAGACTTGTGGCGGGCTACTTTAGTAAAACCAATCGTTTGAAACACCTGATCTAGTTCACCATCCTTCGATACGAATTCAATGAAAGCAAATCCGCAGAGTTCTAAAGGATTTTCTAAAACGTTCATACAACTTCCTCTTGTTGTGTTCAAAAGCCTGTTCAGCTTTTGCCTTCTACCTGAAATTATTTTTAATTCTGAACATGAATCCGGATTGGAAATATAGAAATACTCAAATATGTTTTTCTACTCTTAAGCATCCGAGCCTGTTACAGAGTTAAAATTTTTAGTGAAATTTTCAGAATGTCCCATAATTAATTCTATTGCTTATTTCCATGCCCTAGATAAATTACAGACTACATCCCATTTGTTTCAATGATACTCAAAACAAAAAGTTATGCAATACATAATTAAATTATGTAGTCTGTAATTTGGGCAATAATTATATAAGTTCATGTTGAGGCAAAACAGGCTAAAAATTCTTCCTTATAGAGTTTATCAATTGTTTTATCTAGGTTTTATTCATTAAATCTTAATCATAAATAGAAGTTTATTTAATAATAAATAATTTTTTTAGTTTAAGTTCTTGTCAAAGAAACAATGTACGCGTATTTTAGAAAATAGATATTTTCTCAAACATTGGTACAAGATGTTAAAGCAACCTGAACTTATGAACGCATATTATTATTTCTGGCAGTTTAAATGATTGCCTGAATGCGTTCGGGCAAATAAAGGTTGCCCATCAAAATTAAAACCTGATCGGCAAACCTGATCAGGTTTTTTTATGTCTTATAGATTGATAATTATGGAGCTTCCCTCATGTATACATTTAACTTTACTTATTTTGGCAATTTTTATTGGTTTTATTTTGGCCCGCACATGCAATCGCTTAGATCTCTTACGCTCAAATAAATCATCGGACTGAAATAAACAGTCCAGAGGAATAACCAATGAATGCTCTCAATACTGCTTTAAACCAATCGGCTACAACAGAAAAAACTTTAAGCCTGCCTCATCAATTAAAAGCACAATATTCTTTATCTCCTGCATTAGCCCGGCAAGTTGCTGAGCATCGTACAACTATACAAAATATTCTTTCAGGCGAAGACTCTCGTCTTATGGTAATTACAGGACCTTGTTCTATTCATGATCCGGTTGCTGCACTCGAATATGCCCAAAAATTAAAACAGCTCCAAACTAAAATTTCATACCAGATTTTTCTGGTCATGCGCGCTTATATTGAGAAACCTCGTACTACGGTCGGCTGGAAAGGGTTTTTATATGATCCACATTTAAATGGTTCTTCAGACTTGCAGTCAGGCTTAGAGCAATCCAGAGCTTTATATCTGCAACTCATCAGTATGGGTTTACCTATTGCGAGCGAAATTTTAAATCCGATGGCTACGGCATATTTTGATGACCTATTGGCTTGGGGAGCCATTGGCGCACGAACCAGCGAATCACAAATTCATCGAGAAATATCCAGCCATATGCCGTACAGCATTGGTTTTAAAAATGGTACCGATGGTTCAATTCAAATCGCACTAGATGCCATACAGTCAGCCAGAAACTCCCATCAGTTCATGGGTATGAGCCAAAATGGCTTACCTTGTATGTTAAACAGTCTGGGTAACAAGTTACCACATTTGATATTACGTGGTGCAAATTCAGGCCCTAATTATGACCTTGCATCAATTGAACGGATACGTGCCTGTCACAAAGCTGTGCTTCCACCTTTAGTTATTGATTGCAGTCATGGCAACAGTTCTAAAAATCCTTTATTACAGACCTCAGTACTCCAGCAAATTATTGCTGAGCGTAGTGAAACTGATGTACGGGGAGTAATGCTGGAAAGCCATCTTGTAGATGGAAACCAAGCAATCTCCTGTAATATGATATATGGTCAGTCAGTCACAGACGGTTGCTTGGGATGGGATAAGACATCTGCCTTGTTGCTTTCTGTTGCAGAGCAGATGCGCTATGAATGTGTAGTATAAAATATAAATAAGAGCAGGGGCCCGTATACTTAAAGAATACGGGCTATATCTGTAAATTTAGGGTTGTAGGGGGTTCTGTCTGTCTACAACAATCTTATAAAATATCAAGCTTAAAGCGATAATAAAAGCACAAAGCAGGTACATCACCGTATAGCCGTACAATGCAACTACATAGCCTAGTAATACAGCCCCTAATGCTATCCCTGTATCATATAAAGTAAAGAAGGTTGAAGTCGTATGGCCAATACGATATCTAGGCGAACGCTGGATTGCCAAAGTTTGTAAACAGGGCTGAAGTGAGCCGAAACCCATACCGATAAATATTGCACTGATCATTAGACCGGTTAAAGTTTCAATCTGGCTAAGAAGTATCAAACCGATAATAAAAAGAATGATAGATGGATAAATAATGATATTTGGGCCTTTAATATCATACAGTCGGCCAGTAAATGGACGAATACTCATCATAGCCACAGCAAATACTACAAAAAACAATCCAGCAGAGCTGAGTAAGCCTTTAGTTTCAGCAAAAGTTGAAATATAAGACATAATACTAGAGTAACCAAATGCCAGGAGCATAACCATCAGGGAAGCGGGTAAAGCACGTTTTTCAACAAAATCCTGTAAGCTGATTTTCTTTTTCTCAGTAACTTCAGGTGATTTTTTAATTTCGCGAATGGGGATAAGCAGGCAGAAAGCAAAGCCTAGACAAATAATGGTTGCTAAAATCAGCGCGACGGTAGTGTAGCCTAATGGTTGAATCAAGCTAAGCCCTAAAAGTGGACCCAGCACCAGCCCCAAGTTTATTGACATAATAAAATAGCCCATGCCTTCGCCTTTACGTTTTTCTGGAATGAAGTCATTGGCAATCGGTACACAAACCGTAGTAAGAATACTAAACCAGATACCATGCAGAAAACGGATAACCAGCAGAACACTAAGATTGTCTGCCAGAAGATAAGCGAATGAAAAAAGACAAAAAATCAGCTCAGAAACTAAAAAGGTCTTTTTCTTGCCAAATTTTTCAATGATTAAGCCACTAAATGGTCGCACTACAATAGAAGAGACCATAAATAGAGTCATGGCTAAACCAGCCTGAGCTACAGTACCATTCAGGTCACTTATAATATAAACGGGTAGTACTGCAGTTTGTGCGAAATAAAATATGAACAAAAACATGTTATTGAATAAGCAAAAAATAAAGAACTTATTCCATAACTGAGAGGAGTCTATGGATGCCATGATAAACCTATAATAACCGGGAGAGCATGACTTGAGACGTAGAGAAATTGATATTTTTTATAATAGGAAAAGAGGGAGATAAATAAAAAGTAAATACGTCATAAAGTCATATAACCTGTAAATTATAAGTGAAAGTATGTAAATTGTATAGAGACGATGAACTAAAGCAAGATTATGAGAAATAGCGATTAAGCTACATATGATATATAAATACAAAAACAGCTTCTTCTACAGTGTATGAGTGAATCTCAAGTTATGTAAAAGAAGCTGATGAAATTAATTTTTAAAGTCCAGCTTCATAAGCTGTATTAGAAAGTAATGTGTCTACATCTTGCATATTATCTGGACGAATTTTATAGATCCATCCCTTACCATACGGATCTTCATTGATAAAGTCTGGATCATCTTCAAGTGCAGAATTGATTTCTACAACTGTGCCTGAAACTGGTGCATGAATATCAGAAGCAGTTTTTACGGATTCGACCACACCAGCCTGTGCACCTGCTGTAATCTGACTGCCAACCTCTGGCATTTCTACATAGACCAGGTCACCTAAAGCATCTTGAGCGTGGTCGGAAATACCAGTAACCACAAGATCACCTACAATTTTTACCCATTCATGTGTACTTGCATACTTCAGTTCCGAAGGATGATTCATGCCGATTCCTCAAAAAGTTTTAAAGCATTTTTGCTTTGTGTTATACAGGTTTTTGTTTAAAAACTAAAGTCTATAAATACGGATCTTTACGCCAATTACTAGGACTGCGGCCGCTCCAGCGCTTAAAGGCACGGCTAAAATTGGCAACGTCAGAATAGCCCAGCTCGTCGGCAATCTGTTCAAGGGTATAGTCAGTCCGTGAGAGAAGTGATGTAGCATGCCGGTAGCGCACTTCATCAACCAGACTAGAAAAAGAGGTGCCCTCAGCAGCCAGCTGGCGTTTTAAGGTACGGTCTGACATATGCAACCGATCGGCCACGCTTTCTATACTAAGATAGTGCTGTTCTGAATGAGTGAGGATATCACGCACCCGCATGGCCAGACGTCGGCGTTCACCCAAAGCAGAAAGTTCAGCTTCACACTGGTTAATTGCGATTTGACTGGCAATCGGGTCAGCATTAACCATCTGTAAACCCAGAAACTTTTTATCAAAGCTGGAAAGTATGTGTGGCTGATTAAAACGGAAATGATGTGAAGGCATTTTGGCTAAATAGCGGTCAAATCCTTCAGGTTTGGCAAAATCAAAATCAATTTCTCCTTCAAGGTTATTAATGCCAGTAATAGCCTTGGCCATACTGATAATACCAATAGTCAGGGCAAGAATAATTTCGGTCCTTAAAGGTTCAAGTTGTATGTCACACTGTAATTGCAGGGTTGCCTTATCACCAAAAGTAGAAAAATAAAGCTGTAGAAAGGGCATACGAAGTTGAATAAAACGTGCAGCAAGAACCAGGGCTTCAGATATATTGCTGGCTGTCATGATTGCATAGCCAATAAAGCCATGAATTGAAATTCGCATTTGGGTACCAAGATGGTAGCCTAAAGATTGCTCGCCTGTAATTTTTAAGGCATGTTTTATCAGTTCGTTGGCAAGAGGAGTTGGAATACGGTAATCCGGGTGTGCGAGCTGTTCACTACTAAAATGAAAGGGGGCAAATAAAGTCTCTGCGCTATAGCCCCAGCGTGACACCACATCTAGCAATAACAGGCCATATACCCCTGGAATACCCACATCTTGCCGGGATGAAATTATCTCCATGCGCTATCCATTGCTCTCATGCTTTCCAACGTGCTGTTTACATCTTGGCATGAAATTAAACTTTAAACTAGAAGAATTGTTGGACAAATCAGTTGCTTAATTTTCAATTGCTGCTTTTTTAAATACTACTATTTTTGTAGTAGAGATTAATAGGAGATCCTGAAATTGGTTATAAGCCTGAGTGACATAAGTAACAATACCCCGATCATTTTTAGTTCTGGATGGAATGATTGCTGTAATTTCGACTTCAACATGAATGAGATCTCCCGGTCTGGTAGGCTTGGGCCAACGTAAACTGGTTTCGGTACCAATTAAACCGCCTGCTACCGGAAAGCACTCTGTCCATAAATGCATGGTAATTGCAGAGGTGTGCCAGCCACTTGCGGCCAGACCTTGAAAAACAGGATGCCGGCTTGCTTGCTCTTCATCCAGATGAAAAACCTGTGGATCATATTGAGTGGCAAATTTTTTGATTTCTTCAGTAGTCATTTCATATTCACGGCTGATAAAACGATCACCAATGTGCAAATCTTCCAGATAAGGCATTATTCTGTGTCCTCAACTTTCTTTGGTATTTGCTGTTCAACTAAAAAGCCACCAGTTTGACGTTGCCATAGTTGAGCATAAATACCATTTTGCTGAATCAGTTGCTCATGAGTACCCTGTTCAGCGATCCGGCCCTGATCCAGTACAATTAAACGGTCCATCTGGGCGATGGTCGAAAGCCTGTGAGCAATTGCAATGACTGTTTTTCCAGTCATAAGAGCGTCTAGACTTGACTGAATGGCAGCTTCGACTTCAGAATCCAGTGCACTGGTAGCTTCATCTAAAATCAGAATAGGTGCATCTTTTAAGAATACGCGGGCAATTGCAATACGTTGACGCTGTCCACCTGAGAGCTTGACACCACGTTCACCCACCTGCGCATCATAGCCCCGACGCCCCCCCAGATCAGTTAACTGAGGAATAAAGGTTTCTGCCTGAGCTTTACGTACAGCTTCATACATTTCCTCATCAGTTGCATCTGGCCGGCCATATTTAATATTTTCTGATACGCTACGGTGTAGCAGAGAAGTATCCTGAGTAACCAAAGCAATATTAGCGCGCAGGCTGTCCTGAGTTACATTCTGGATATCTTGGCCATCTATTAAAATACGGCCATTTTGAATGGTATAAAACCGCAGCAACAATTGAATAAGGGTTGACTTACCTGCGCCAGAACGGCCAACAATCCCGATTTTTTCACCTGGCCGAATGGTAAGATTCAACTGATCAATTACATTTTTTTCATTATAAGCGAAAGATACATTATCAAAACGAATTTCACCCGCAGTTACTTTTAATGGCTTGGCATCTTTTTTATCCTGTATTTCTACCGGTCTGCTTAAAGTTCCCATTCCATCCTGAATTGTTCCGATATTCTCAAAAAGGGCAGAAATTTGCCACATGATAAAGAATGCCATACTGTTAAGCTTCATAATCATGGCTGTGGTTGCGGCAACCACTCCAAGACCGGCTTTACCTTCTACCCATAGATGAATGGCTGTTCCCAATACACCTAGAAAAAGTACAGCACTCAGCATATTTACACTGATTTCAAATTTAGCTCCAAGACGCATTTGCCGATATACTGTCACCATAAATTCCATCATGGACTCTTTGGCATAACGACTTTCACGGCCGGCGTGTGCAAATAGCTTGACAGTCTGAATATTGGTATAGGCATCTGTAACACGTCCAGTCATGACAGCACGGGCATCAGCTTGCTGTTTTGACACTTTACCCAGGCGTGGAATAAAGTAGTAAGCTGCGATCATGAACAGAACTAACCAGACGAGTAGGGGTATCATTAGAACAGGTGAAATACCTATAAACACAATACTGATCGTAGTGAAATAGACCACTACGTAGGCCATCATGTCGCCTAAAATAACCCAGAATTCTCGTACTGCTAACGCTGTTTGCATGACCTTGGCAGATAAGCGCCCGGCAAAATCATTATGAAAAAAATCGAGACTTTGCTGTAAAAGAAAATTGTGAAAACGCCAGCGCAGACGCATTGGAAAATTGCTATATAAAATCTGATGCTTAACAATAGACTGCATACTGGCAAAGAGGATGTTGGCAAACAGAAAGCTGGCCAGAATCAGCAGATTGGTTTCATGATTTACATAAAAAGTATCAGGTTGGCTTGTACCTAGCCAGTCAACCAGTTGTCCTATTTTCGAATAGAGTAAAGCCTCAAAGCTTGCGGCGCCCGCAGTTACAAGGACTAATAAAAAAATATAAGGACGCAAGCCTTTAGTGGCTTGCCAGATAAATGGAAAAAACCTTCTTGGTAATGATTCGTAAAGACCTTCAGTGGGATAGGCATCGACACGCTTTTCGAACCACTTCAACATTATTTTTTCCTCTGAATACAATATATTAACTAATATAAGTTTAATTCAATTTATAGGAGAGATAGAGATTGATCAATCATTAATTTAGCCATATTCCGCCATATAATAATATTCAAAATATGAGTTTTTTAGCCGTACTACACTTAATTTTACGCCATATAAGAGAAAAGATAATGGCGTAAATTGTGAATTCAACAGGAAAAACAGATATGAAAAAATTATTAGCTAGCGGTAGACTTGAAAAGCTGGTGCGATTTTGAAGGATAAAAAATCTGCTTGTAACTTTACCGGATTAATAAAATCAGGACTTGCTGAGCCGCTTATGTGTATACATCTGTTGATCTGCTTCTCTGATAGCAGCTGATAGACCAAAAGTCGGATGACGCATAGCCAGCCCGATTGAAGCACTAATCTTTGCCTTTTCAAAGGCCTGTGTAATGCGATTAACCAACGATTCAGCACCTGAATGATCATTTTCAATACTTAGTATGGTGAACTCGTCACCTCCTAAGCGGGCTAGAATATCATTATTACGTACATTATCACGCAATACGACAGCTGTCTTGCGAATTAACTCATCACCAGCCTCATGACCCAGATGATCATTAACAGTTTTAAGATTGTTGAGGTCTATCATAACCACAGCAGCAGGGTGACCTAATTGCTTGCAACGTTCTTCTTCTGCATTTATTAATTTATCCCAAGCCCGCCGGTTATATAAACCAGTCAAACCATCACTCATTGCTTCTACTTCAAGACGCTCACGTTGTCTGACCTGTTCAATTTCACGCAGTTCAGCCTGTAGAATCCGGCTTAAAAGCTCTCCAAAGACTTCGATCAGTTTTGCTTCTTGAACCAGTTCAGGCGCTTGCGGGTGAGGGTCAATCGCACAGAGTGTACCAAATAAATGACCATCTTCACTTACTAAGGGCTGTCCAATATAAGCCTGAATCTCTACCTGTTTCCTGATAGGAGCGTTTAGATATAAGGGTATATCATCAGAACGTGGTGCAATTCTTGGTGCATTACCTGTGACCATATGTGAACAGAAAGAATCTGCCCAGCGAAAAACTTGTCCAGGTTGAACATTATAGCCATGATCTTCACTCTGCAGCACGATCCAGTCATCGCCTTCAACCCGTGTAATCATCCATAGATTAAAACCGAAGCGGTCATGAAGATAACGTAAAACAGCCTGGCCTGCTTCCTCAAAGTTTTTCGAATATGAAATACCCATATAACCAGCCTTTATATCTCAAGATTTAACTTCTATAACCTTAATAGGGCGACCTTGACCAATTTTCAAGATTCCACTGCCACTGTTAAAATGAATCGATGTGTTTCCATTTTCCAGTCGTATACCATTTTTTGTTTTAACCCGCTTAAGATAATAAACAATGCCTCTCTGATCAGTAAGTTCCGCATTTTCGAAATTATTTGTGGTTTTGAGAGTGACTACTATATTATCAGGATCTATGAATTTGAGTACCTGTTCCTCTTCATTCATATTTATAACCTGTTTAGATGTCATCTGGGTAGCTACTATTTGATTTGGAGAGATTTGAACAGCATAGGATCTACTCCATATATAACTTAATAAAAGTAATGCTATAATAACATTTATATATCTCATGCTTTTATCTTCTCAATAATATAAAAATTAATAAAAGATATACAAAAATTCTAAATACTAAAAAGCATAAAATTAAATATTTGTCTATGAAGACTACTTTTTTGGTAAACAGATTTCAAAAAAATATATAATGAAGCATTATTAAACTTTAAATAAAAACTATTAATCTAAAAATATTTATTCCTTTTCTATATTAGATAATAAAAAAAATACAGAATAAAATATGAATATTGTATATAATAATATTTTTTTATTTTAAAAAATAAAATGATGAATAAATTCTTTCTTTTGTCTACTGTATTTTTCTGCTTAACAGGGTGCGCTTCTGTGTCTTATCCAGATCAGAATAGGATTGTAGAAGAAACAATTAGTTATTCTACGTCACGTTGTTTTGGTGCTTGTCCGGTATATTCTGTAACAATTCAGCCTAGTGGAGCTGTACATTTTAACGGAGAGCGGTTTACAAAAGTCGTCGGAGAGCAAGATATCATTGTTTCCCCTGGAATCTATAAAAAGCTTTCTAGTCAATTAAGCAGATATAAGCCCGCACCAGGAAAAGTAGAAAATAATTATAATTGTGTAAATAAAGCTACTGATCATCAAACGGTTAGTTTTGTATGGACGGATAAAAGTGGAGTAGAAACAAAGTTAGACCATTATATGGGGTGTATGAATTCATCTGATAAAAGTTTTAATCAATTTATCGAACAATTACCTGAAATGCTTGGAATTAATGATTTAATACGCTAAAAACAAAAACAATCTAAATTTATAAAAAATTAATCTTTTATGTAGGTTGGCAGAGTAAAACTTGAAG
>NZ_DJJJ01000013.1:0-9286 GCF_002434085.1 Acinetobacter sp. UBA6571
GCGGTATACTCGTCCGCTCCCTTTTCCAAAAGCAAAAGTCTGGAAAAGATACCAATCAACATACAAACTATCAAAACAGATAGATAAATCACAATATATTCAAAGTGTTTTATTTTCATTTCGATTTAGTCTTTAATGATTTCAACTGAATTGCTTCTGCTGCTTTATTTTTCTTTTCATCAATTACTTTTGCGTAAACTTGAGTTGTTTTCACATTTGTGTGCCCCAACATTTTGCTTACAGTATAAATGTCCGTTCCATTGGATAATTGCAAAGTGGCAAACGTATGACGGAAACAATGAAAAGTAATATTTTTCTGAATTCCAGCTTTTGCTACCCAACTTTTTAAAGGTCTATTAATCCAAGACGGATTCGTTAAATTTTCAAAAACCAAATCATTGGTCGATTTAGGCTCTCCACCTAGTTCTAAAGCCTGTTGTGAAATCGGCATGTATTCTACGCCTTTTGTCTTTTTTTGTGTGAAATTTATTCTTGGTTGATTGTTGTCAATACTTATTTCATTCCATCTTAGCTTCTGAATATCGGAATGCCGCAGACCTGTTAATGCAGAAAAAAGAGCAGCACGTTTCAAAACATCATTTTCGCACGGAGTCTCAACCAAAGTATTCAATTCCTCAATTGTCAAATACTCCCGTCTTGTTTCCTGAGAGGGAATTGATTTTATTTTTGCAGAAATATCTATTGTAAAATAACCATCAATAAAAGCTTGCTTCAATGCTGCTTTGAAAACAGAAAAGTAAGTAGAAGCCGTATTTTGAGAAAGTATTCCCTCTTTGTTTCCACCTTTTTGAGCGGTGAGTAAAAAAGATTTAAAATCCTCACAAAATTTAAAATTAATCTGTGAAAACTCTATTCTTTCTCCATCAAAGTCTTTCAAAAAATCGATAGATCTTTCCCAATTTATAATGATTGATTCCGAACTATTTTTGTGTCGCTTTCTAAGTAAAACTTCAAAATATTTAACAAAATTTTCTTGAGACTTTTCTTTTTGTTCCGCTTGAATACTATCTAATTCATTGTAAAGATCAATATTATCGTATTCTTTTTGCCTTAATTTCCGAACTGAGTCCGCATACAACATTGTTTCTCTGTCGTTGTTACTTTTGCAAACAATTATGCCATTATCATCTCTCTTCGGTTTGTAAGAAACCGAAGTTTCTGTACTTCTCGCCAACCTTTTTTTATCAAAATCAACGGTGGTTACGCTCCTATTAAGATATTCTCTAATTCGCTGCGGTAATTTTTTCCCATCCACACGAACTGGATAACTTTCCAAATAGATATACCATTCCTTTCTATCTTCAGCTTTCCGAAGGCGTACCGTGACTTTTGTTTTGGTTAATTCTTTCATTTATTAGCAAATATTTTATCGATTTCAACTTTTGGAACATAAACAAAACTACCTACTTTTTTTGTCGGAATTTTATTTCTTTTTATAATGTTATAGACAGTACTTGGGTCTGCATTGAATTTTTCACAAATTTCCGTAATTGTATAGCAAGTCCCCACTTCGAAATTAGGCTTTGCCTTTTCTTCTTTTTTCGCAGGAATTTCTACGGAAGTAAATAAAGCTTCCAAATCTAACCGCTTAACTCGAGTCAATCTAACACCTAAATTAACGCTAGTTACCATTCCTCTTTTTATTAATCTATGTAATGTATCTTTTGAAATTCCGAACATTACTTTAGCTTCTGCTACTGAAATAAATTCTCTCGTTTGAACTTCAGCAATTTTATCAGAATACTTATTTAAGAGTGTTTCCTTCTCTTTTTGTTCTTTCTCTATTTTTTTGCGCTCTTTTCCAGCTTTATTAGCACAAGAAAGACTACAAAAACGAGTTGTAACTGTCTTTGCTTCAAATGGTTTAGAGCAATGCTCACACACTCTTGGTATTTTCAATTTACTAAATCCCATTCTGAAATAACATCGGGTACATTATCCGCTTTTTTTGGTTATGAAATAAAATAAGACGCATAAGACGCACATTATATCCAAATAACGCTCGGTACAAATATGATACAAAAATATACTAAAAAACAATAAAAAACAATTAAAATCAAAAATCATGAAAACAAAAAAAACCGCTGTAAATATTACATTTACAGCGGTTTGTCTATTTTTATTGATTGTTAAAAATCAGTAATTACTTGACTTCTTCAAAATCTGCATCCTGAACATCTTCTGCTCCGTTTGCTTGACCTTGAGATTGTTGAGCTCCTGCATCAGCACCTTGACCTTGTGCATACATTTCTTCAGATGCTGCCATCCAAGCTGCATCTAAAGCTTCTGTTTTAGCTTTTACATCATCAGAATTTTTAGCTTCGAAAGCCGTTTTCAATTCAGCGTGAGCACTTTCAATAGCAGCTTTTTTGTCTGCAGATAATTTGTCACCAAACTCTTTCAATTGCTTTTCAGTCTGGAAGATCAATCCGTCTGCTTTGTTGAAAATTTCAACTTCTTCTTTTTTCTTAGCATCGGCAGAAGCATTTTCTTGAGCTTCTTTCTTCATTCTTTCGATTTCTTCATCAGAAAGACCTGAAGACGCCTGAATTTTAATAGACTGCTCTTTACCTGTTCCCTTATCTTTGGCAGAAACACTTAAGATACCGTTTGCATCAATATCGAATGTTACTTCGATCTGAGGAACTCCTCTTGGTGCTGGCGGAATATCTGTAAGGTCGAATCTACCGATTTCTTTGTTATCGTTGAACATTGGTCTTTCCCCCTGTCCTACTCTGATGCTTACAGCCGGCTGGTTGTCAGAAGCTGTAGAGAATACTTCAGATTTTTTAGTTGGGATTGTCGTATTCGCTTCAATCAATTTAGTAAAAACAGAACCCATCGTTTCGATACCTAGAGAAAGTGGCGTCACATCTAATAAAAGAACGTCTTTTACGTCTCCGGTTAATACACCTCCTTGGATCGCTGCTCCAATCGCTACAACCTCATCCGGGTTAACGCCTTTTGATGGTTTTTTACCGAAGAATTTCTCCACTTCTTCCTGGATGATTGGGATTCTTGTAGAACCACCTACCAAGATTACTTCGTCAATATCTGAAGTAGATAAACCTGCATCTTTCAATGCTTTTGCAACAGGCTCCATAGATCTTCTTACTAGATCTGCAGATAATTGCTCGAATTTAGCTTTAGTTAAAGTCTTTACTAAGTGTTTAGGACCTGTAGCTGTAGCTGTAATATATGGAAGGTTGATTTCTGTTTGTGGAGAAGAAGATAATTCAATCTTAGCTTTTTCAGCAGCTTCTTTCAAACGTTGTAACGCAAGTGGATCATTTTTCAAGTTCACACTTTGTTCTTTCTTGAATTCTTCAACCAGAAATTCAATTAACGCGTTATCAAAGTCTTCACCACCAAGGAAAGTATCACCATTGGTTGATAACACTTCGATTTGCTGGTCGCCATCAAGGTCTGCGATTTCAATGATTGATACGTCAAAAGTACCACCACCTAAGTCATAAACTGCAACTTTACGGTCGCCTTCTTTTTTATCCATACCGAACGCAAGTGCAGCAGCAGTAGGTTCGTTAATGATACGTTTAACGTCTAGACCAGCGATTTTACCCGCATCTTTAGTTGCCTGACGCTGTGCATCGTTAAAATAAGCAGGCACAGTAATAACCGCTTCAGTTACGGTTTCACCTAAATAGTCTTCTGCAGTTTTCTTCATCTTTTTCAAGATTTCAGCAGAGATCTGTTGAGGTGCCAATTTTTTATCGTTAACTTCAACCCAAGCATCACCATTGTCTGCTTTGATGATTTTATAAGGTACAAGACCGATGTCTTTCTGTACCGCTTGATCTTCATAACGACGACCGATCAAACGCTTGATTGCGAATAATGTATTTTTCGGGTTGGTTACTGCTTGGCGTTTCGCGCTTTGACCAACCAGAATTTCGCCATCTTTATAGGCAATAATGGATGGGGTAGTGCGTGCGCCTTCCGCATTTTCGATTACTTTAACTTTATCGCCTTCAAGTACAGCAACACATGAGTTGGTTGTACCCAAGTCAATACCAATAATTTTAGCCATCTGACATATTCCTCAGTAATTTTTACAATCTTATGTTTGTTATCCGATATGAGAGTCTTTCAAAAATTTTCAAGTAAATTAGCTAAAAATTTTTAAAAACTCCCGCATTTAGAAGGCTTATTGCCCTACCATGACCATTGCAGGCCGTAACAGACGACCGGATAGGGTATAGCCTTTTTGCAAAACTGTACCTATTTCACCAGACTTGGCATTTGGATCAATACCCACCGCCTGATGCAGATCGGCATTAAAACCATTTGCCGTGTCTACAACTACCACGCCCGCTTTTTCAAGCGTAGTCAGTAACCCTTTTAATGTGAGTTCTACACCTTCCGATAAAGGAGTTTGTTCTTCACCAGTGGCTTGCAGCGCACGTTCAAGGTTATCTACTGTCTCAAGCAGGTTTTTCGCAAATTTCTCTAGAGCAAATTTTTTCGCAGTCTCAGCTTCACGCTCAAGACGCTCTTTTACTTTTTCACTCTCATAAATCGCATTCGCCGTACGAGCTTTTTCAAGTTTCAGGCTTTCTTCAAGCTTGATAATTTGTGCTTTTAAATCTTCAGCATCTGTTTCTAAATGCCCTGAACCGCTTTCAGCCTGAGTCTGTTGGTCATGTGCTTCTAATTGCTCTTCTTGAGGGTTTTGAGCCTGCTCATTTTGCTCATTCGCCATTGCTGATCTCCGTTTAAATGGGTTTTTAAACATGTACAGTCCTTATTTGGCCTCAGTACTAACTGCGTTACTTCTGAACTGCCATGATTGCTCATTCATTAATACTGTTGAAGTCGGGGCTAGATGAAAAAAATCAAGCAGAAACCCATATAAATATAAGGTTTTTTATTTCTTCTATATATAAAAGGTCATTTTTCTAAAAATTATCAGAAAATAAAATCGCTAAACCCCCTATAACAGGACGCTATAGAGGTATTTTTTCTTAAAATGGGTATAATTTTTAAATCATCTTCTTAAATTACAATGTAAAGCTTTTATAACGGTGTATAAGAGTTGTATAGCTGAATTATTATTAAAAATGAAAATTCCATCCTTTATGTAAATTAAAATCTTTATAAACTGAATAATTTAAATAATTCTCATTTGCTAATCCTAAAGATGTGCTTATTCATTTTACTCTGTAACAGTTTAATAAAAGATTTCAGAAGCTGTACCTGTCTTATTCAAAACACCAACCAATTGTATGCAGGACAATGAAAAGCTTTTGTTCATTATGATTTTCGCAAAGCAGTGTCTAGGCTTTGTGTATTTGATGTTTTTTTAAGGAAGGAAATGATGAAAAAATTAGGTTTAATTTCACTGGTGCTGGCAGGTGTTTCTTTTGCAGCTGTAGGCTGTGCGACCAATGATGGTATGACTCATCCTGAAACTGCACAAAGCCAGTCTGCTGTACAGTCTGAGACTGACACTTCATTAGTAAGTGCTCAAGCGTCTACAGATATTAGCGCACAAGGTGAAGTTGCGGCTCAAGCTGATCCTGCAGCTCAACAAATCGAAGCAGCACAGGCAGCTCCTGCTGAGCAGCCAGCAGCTATGACTGAAGCTACAGCACAGTAAGAACTAATCCTCCAGGAAAGGATACAATGAAGAGAAGCCATCTCTTGATTGTTTAATTGTTGAGGAAACAATTGGAAATAGATAATAGACCTGAGATCTGTTATCTATTTTTGTCTAAACAGTCGTTATTAATAAAAATATAAAAACTCAATAAGAAAGATGAACTGTTGATTTAGAATTATAGATAAGAAAGTAATCCAGGTGTTTAGCTTAATATTTTAAGTTAACCATAGAGATATTGTTGTTAAGCTGACGGCTGACTTGTTTGGTAGAAATATCTGGCATGATATAAATAGAAAAGACAGTTAAAGTTTTAGTCTGCTCTATAATTTTGAGTTTATTTTAAAGAATAACTGCTATGTCAAACTATGCATAGGTTATAGCTAGAGTAAAAGATAAAAGAAAGCCCGGTTAAAACCAGGCTTAGTCTAGAGGAGGTAAGAAAAAGAGATTTAGTCTCTATCCCATTTCCGATATTCACGCTCGCGTTCACGCTGACGCTTTTCCCATTCCTTGTGATCTTTCTTCCATTCTTTACTATTTTCTCTACGCTGTTCATACAGCTTTTTACGCTGCTCCATACGCTTACGTTCCCATTCACGCTGATCATAACGCTGCTGGTCATAGCGTTGATCTCGGTCATACCGATGATCACGATCATAACGCCGGTCCTGATCATAACGGCCATCATATTGATAGTCATCCGGATAAACCGCACAACCACTTGCTAATACTGCTGTTGCAAGCGAAAGTCCTAATAATTTATTTAACATGCTGCTGTTCCTTTCTACTCTTGCCGTCCAGTGGCAAAAAACATCCTGAAAACCATTGCTTAATGTCAATGACAGTTTATAGAAATAAGAATAGCGTATTCAGCTTGTTGGATTTGTATACACACTAGTTGTTTTATATACCAGTATAGTCAAATGACAGTTAATCATGTAGAAAGTATGAAGAAATAAATAAGGAGAAAATGGCATGGCAGTTTCTAACTTGGCAATACAACAATTATTAAAAAAAACTCAAGGTCCCGCAGCACGTGCACTCGATAAATTGCCTGATCTTGCCAAAGAATCAATTGCCAAGGCATTGGGCTATAGCTATATCTATCCGCAGCTCGACCCTCTGGTCAAATGTTTAATGGCCATACAGCATAAGCAGGGTAAGTTTGGTTTAATTACAGATCAGCCCTTAAAAGATCGAGAAGGCTTTGAAAAACAGATTGCAGAGCTAACCGCAAAGAAAACTCCTATCAAACATGTAGAGGACATCCGGCTACCTTTACAAAGTGGCACGATTACAGCCCGGCATTATCATCCTGATCCACAGAAAAAATTACCTTTAATCATGTTTTATCATGGAGGAGGGTTTGTGATTGGTAGCTTGAATACACATGATGAAGTTTGTCGTCTGATTGCCAAATATGCCAATACTCAGGTGATCAGTATAGATTATCCACTTGCACCTGAGGTTGGTCCAAAACAGATAATTCAGTGCTGTGAGGATGCGCTCGCATGGGCCTATCAGAACCGTAAGCAGCTTAAGATTTATAAAAACCGTATTGCAGTCGCAGGGGACAGTGCCGGTGCCAATATCAGTGCAGTAGTTGCACAGCGTACAGTGAATAAGGCTTATAAACCTTCTGCGCAGTTATTAATTTACCCGGTAGTAGACTTCAAGAGCCGTCACCCTTCTTTTTATAACTATAATGAAGGATTAGTACTGACCAAAGATGACGTGGACCGCGTTACAGAGTTTTATGCTATTCGTCATCATATCGAATTGGATGACCCGATGATTTCGCCTACTTATGGTGAGTTAAAACATCTGCCGCCAACTTTTATTTTAACTGCCGGGCATGATGTTCTACACGATGAAGGAAAGATTTATAGCCATAAGCTGCGTCAGCAGGGCGTAAAGGTCCGCTATCAGGAATTTGAAGACCAGGCTCATGGTTTTGTTAATCTGACTTTGGTATCTGGAAAAGCCAAAAAATATACAATTCAAATTGCCAAGGATTTCCGTAAATTCTGGAATAAAGCAGCATAACTGCTATCAAGGTTTCTTATATTTCTAAAGCTCATTTAGATGAAGTATTTTAGGTTCCACGTGAAACAAAAAATATCAAGTGATCTGAGCTTTAGGAAATATTAAGTCAAACGCAGGTACGTATAGACCTTTTAGAAAAATTGCCTGGGAAAAGTCCGGAAACAGGCAGCCAGTATTTTTCCAGTGTGCCTGATATATTACATTTAAGGAACCTTTAAATTCAGGACGGAAACGGTAATGCCGTTGTCCATCAAACTGATCAATCTGCATCAACTGTTTAGGTAGATATTTAGAGTTGACTGGTACACTTTTAAAGTAAGGTGAAAAACCAATATGCAGAGACATTTCATGTTCAGAAGATGCAATATGGCAAAAGAGTTGATTCTGCTGTCGTCGC
The DNA here is from genome assembly GCF_002434085.1 of Acinetobacter sp. UBA6571. Taxonomy (NCBI): domain Bacteria; kingdom Pseudomonadati; phylum Pseudomonadota; class Gammaproteobacteria; order Moraxellales; family Moraxellaceae; genus Acinetobacter; species Acinetobacter sp. UBA6571. The sequence goes on from NZ_DJJJ01000013.1 coordinate 8,085, forward strand.
CATTCAAAACGTGCCAGTTCTTTAGGAATGCCCCATAACTTACGGCCGTGTATTACAGACTCTGTAGTTGAGACATAAATTTTTGGAATAGTAGAAAGTATACGTTGTGTCATTAAAGGATGATCAAGAATCAATAATTCATCATAAGGTTGTATAGGAGTATCCTGATAGCGTACCAATATGACTTGGACGAAGCGCCCTGTAGAAGAGTAGGACAAACCAAAATGGCGAAATTTTTTCAGAAACTGCGGAGTAAGCCAGTAATTTAAAATAAAGCCTTCTCCTTGCAAGTTCCAAGGCGGTAACTGTAAGTTATGCGGATCAGTATGATTTATTCTTGTCATAACACATACTCAAAATAATTACTTTTCTGCTGATTAATAAATTATGAAAGCTTAATATAGCTAAATCTAAAAGCTCTAGAAAATAGTGTGGGTAAATAAATGTTAAAACAGATAATCGTGGGTATGAGCGCAGGTTTTTTGAGTATCTCGGTATGGGCTGCCAACAGTGCCATGCAAATAAAAACATCTTTGGGTAATATCGAAATAGAATTATTTAACGATAAAGCGCCTGTGTCAGTTAAAAATTTTGAAAGCTATGTAAAGAGTAATTTCTACAATGGTACCATTTTCCATCGGGTCATTCCTGGCTTCATGATTCAGGGTGGAGGGTTTGATGCACATATGAAACAGAAACCTACAAATGCCCCTATACGTAATGAAGCAGGTAATGGTTTAAAAAATACCCGGGGTACTTTAGCAATGGCACGTACCAATGATCCAAACTCAGCTACCAGTCAATTTTTTATAAATATTGCTAATAATGACTTTTTAAATAGAAATATAATGAATGACGGATACGCAGTATTTGGCCGGGTTACTCAAGGAATGGAAATAGTCGATAAAATCGGTGCTGTACCGACAGGTAACAATGGCCCATACCAAAATGTTCCAGTTCAACCAGTTAAAATTTTAGAGATAAAAACAAAAGTAAACAAAACTGATAAATAAATACTCATTTAAGTGGGAATATTTAACTTATATTTCTATTTTAAAATTAATAAGTTATAGGGTAGCTATACTAATAAAAAGTTAAATAAAATGTATATTTTTAGAACACTTGTAAAAACAGCAGCTTAAAAGTGCTTGCCATAGCTCATTTTTGCCCTATAATGAGCTCATCCCGACGCGATTAAGACA
>NZ_DJJJ01000041.1:0-15666 GCF_002434085.1 Acinetobacter sp. UBA6571
TGAGCCGTCTCCCACCACCTCTGTGGTCAACGCAGACTTGATTACTGTCGTGTTCGGCAAGCTCGCAAGCTTGTCCTGCAATACCTGATCTGCACGTAAAGTATCAGCAAACTCAAGCAGGGTGACATGCTCAACAATACCGGCCAGATCAATCGCTGCCTCAACCCCGGAGTTACCGCCACCAATCACCGCTACCCGTTTGCCCTTGAACAGCGGACCGTCACAGTGCGGGCAGTAGGCAACACCACGGGTCGCATATTCCTGCTCGCCCGGTACATTCATCTGTCTCCAGCGTGCACCGGTAGAGAGAATCACTGTTTTAGATTCCAGTCGGGCACCATTGTCCAGAGTCACTTCAACCAGACCACTGGCCGTTTCTTCTGCACCTTTAATGCTGGCAACTTTCTGCAGGTTCATGATGTCGACTTCATACTCACGCACATGCTCTTCCATGGCCGCAGCAAACTTTGGCCCCTGGGTTTTGGTGACCGAGGTAAAGTTTTCAATATCCATGGTGTCCATCACCTGTCCACCGAAGCGTTCAGCCACGATCCCGGTACGGATACCTTTACGCGCTGCATAGATGGCAGCAGTATTCCCGGCCGGACCACCACCAATCACCAGGACATCAAAGGCTGCCTTGGCATTAAGTTTCTCTGCATCTTTGGCCGCCGCACCGCTGTCCAGCTTGGCAATAATCTCTTCCAGGGTCATACGTCCCTGACCGATGTGCTGGCTGTTCTGGAACAGCATTGGAACCGCCATGATCTTGCGCTGTTCGACTTCTTCCTGGAAGAAGGCCCCGTCAATCATAGTGGCAGTGGTGCCCGGGTTATAGATGGCAATCAGGTTGAGGGCCTGCACCACATCCGGACAGTTATGACAGCTCAGTGACACGAATACTTCGAAGTCAGCAGTCAGGTTGAGCGCTTTAATCTGTGCCAGTACCTCGTCAGAGACTTTGGGAGCGTATCCGGAAACCTGCAACAGGGCCAGAATCAGCGAGGTGAACTCATGCCCCATCGGCAGGCCGGCAAAGAATACCCGGGGCTGCTCGCCGGCTTTGGCCACACCAAAGCTTGGGCGGCGGCTGTGCTGGCCATCAAGGCGTGCAGTCACCTGATCAGACAGGGCGGCAATTTCATTGACCAGCTCTTTGATTTTATCTGACTTGTCAGAGCCATCTAAAGAGGCAACCAGTTCAATCGGGCTTTCCAGACGTTCGAGTAATGTTTTAAGTTGTGCTGAAGTATTTTGGTCTAACATTGCTAACTTCTCCAAAGGAGTCAATATTAAGGAATGAATTGATGATACTGCAAAGCCATTAATAGGTGAAACAATATGTTTTTATAAATACAATCGGTTTTAAGAATTGTGATTAAGGAACAGAGCCGGTTTTTCGGGCCTGTTCTGATCTTGTTTTTCATGACTTAGCTGTTTAGGCGGTGTGTAATTCGCTCGGTTCTCAGTTGCAGACGGCGAGACAGTAAATAAAATATTTTTCTTTCTTCATGCAGCAAATAAAATTTTTTATGGCATAGTCATGATTGTTAAACTTCTCTCGATGGAATACACCATGCAAATTACCCGTGGTATTTATCAGCATTATAAGGGACAGCTATACCAGGTTTTTTCTGTAGCGAAACACAGTGAAACACAAGAGGAACTGGTTATTTATCAATGTCTATATGGTGATTATTCAATGTGGGTTCGACCTTTAAGTATGTTTAAGGAAACGGTGGAGGTAGAAGGTGAAACTATTCCCCGATTTAAGCTTATCCAGATCGTATAAATTTTAAACCATAAAAAATTTATAATAAAAACAGGAAAAACTGCCATGGCGACTTCCGAATTTAATGTCTATATGGCTGAGCTCTATCAATCTTTCCAAGCTCATGATGCAGACCAGGATGACCGATTGCTGCGCTATCGAAATATTGAGCCAGAATCGGCTTACTATTTGTCTATGCTAGTGCGTATTCAGCAACCCGAGAGATTGCTGGAAATTGGTACTTCTACCGGATACTCTACACTCTGGCTGGCAGAGGCGGCCAGAGCAACAGGGACAAAATTAGTTACTCTTGAAATAGAGAAGGAACGGAGTCAGCAGGCACAGTGGCATGCACAAAAAATGGGATTAACTGATGTAGTCCGGTTTTGGGTCGGAGATGCGCTTGAGTTTCTTCGCCATACTCAGGAACAGTACGATTTTATTCTACTTGATGCAGAGCGGGATGCTTATATTATCTACTGGCCTTATTTAAAGAAAGTTTTGACCCCAAAAGGGGTCCTGATTGTAGATAACGTAATTTCACATGCAGATCAGGTTAAAGATTTTATATCTTTACTTCAGCAGGAGCAGGACATGATGTTAACGACACTGGATCTAGGGGCCGGTCTACTCATGGCAACACGAACCTGAATCTTTTATTTTCAATATTTTAATTTACTGAAACTCACGCTATTGATAGCCGGTCAAAGTGCAAATTGAACTCCAGATATTTGTGAACAAAAGCAGTTTTGTCAGTAACGCGCATCATATTGTCATATACAAATGCCGGTACGGGGTGATAAAGCTCGCCTGTACCATTATTATAAAAAATTTTTAAATAACGTGAAGTAGAGTCATATTTCCAGTAAATAACAGCTAAAACTTGTGGCATAGGTTTCCTCCACGCTTTAGTTATATTTTCATTTATAATGCTTATAAGCTGACCATAGTCGAAATGAATCTTTCTGTGAGTATAAAATATGTTATTGCTGTGCTGGCTCGGCTATAGAATAAAATTCAAATAAAAAAACCGTCTCAAATGAGACGGTTTTTTATTAGCTTAATCTAATCAAGATTAGATTTTACCTACTAGGTCGATTGAAGGAGCAAGTGTTGCATCGCCTTCTTTCCATTTAGCTGGGCATACTTCACCTGGGTGAGCGTGAACGTATTGAGCTGCTTTTACTTTGCGAAGCAGTTCAGATGCATCACGCCCGATACCGCCAGCATTGATTTCAACGATCTGGATTTTACCTTCTGGATCGATAACGAAAGTACCACGGTCAGCAAGACCATCAGCTTCGATTAATACTTCAAAGTTTTTAGCCAGAGTCCAAGTTGGATCGCCTACCATTGGGTATTCGATTTTCTTGATTTCTTCTGAAGAGTCATGCCAAGCTTTGTGAGTGAAATGAGTGTCAGTAGAAACTGAGTAGATTTCAACACCTAGCTGTTTGAATTCAGCATAGTTGTCTGCAAGGTCACCAAGCTCAGTTGGGCAAACAAAAGTAAAGTCTGCTGGATAGAAGAAGAATACAGACCATTTACCTTTCAGGTCAGCTTCAGTAATTTCGATGAACTGGCCGTTCTGATAAGCAGTTGCTTTAAATGGTTTAACTTCAGTATTAATTAAGCTCATCATTGTCTCCATGATTGAGTGTTAGCATTTAAATTTCATGATCTAGAATAGATAATTTTTTATCATTGGTAAAATAGTATTTTTACATTGCTTAAATCGGTAAAACAAATTAAGCCATTTCTATTTTACCTAAGTCTTGTCCGGTTCATTTTTTAAGGCGAAATCTAGAGCCAGTCGGGACAAGCATTTTTGCTACGCATATAACATGCCGTCGGACCCTTTAAAATTCAAGGGTTAAAATGAAAAAAACACTAAATATATTAAAGTGAGAATTCTTTCACTGGATGTCATTACGGCGTAAAATAGACAGTTCGTATTTTTATATCAGGAATTGCGCTCGGTGCTGAGTCATTTAAATGTAGATCAACTGGTCATGGCGCGGGACTCTTATCGTTTAAATCGGCTAGGTAAAGGTAAAGATGCAAATCCCAAGCAGTATCAGGAACTTTTTGAAAAATCTAACGCCAAGGTGCGGGCACGTGTAGAACGCCTCCCGAATATTAAACTGAATCAGGATTTGCCAGTCACGCAATATGCGGACAAACTGATTGAAGCAATACAAACGCATCAGGTCATTATTGTGGCAGGTGAAACCGGCTCTGGTAAAACAACACAATTACCCCAGATAGCAATGCTGGCAGGCCGCGGCCTGACGGGAATGATTGGTCATACCCAGCCGAGACGTCTGGCAGCGCGTAGCGTGTCACAGCGTATTGCTGAAGAAGTGGGTGAAAAGCTTGGGGAATCCATTGGCTTTAAAGTCCGTTTTAATGAACAGGGCTCACAGGATTCTATAGTCCGGTTGATGACAGACGGAATTCTGCTGGCTGAGCTGACCCATGATCGTTATCTGACTAAATATGACACGATTATTATTGATGAGGCGCATGAACGTTCACTAAATATTGACTTTATTATGGGCTACCTGAAGCAGCTCATTAAAAAACGTCCTGATTTAAAAGTCATTATTACCTCGGCAACACTAGATGTAAATCGGTTTAGTCATTACTTTAATGGTGCACCAGTCTATGAAGTGGAAGGCCGGAGTTTTCCGGTTGAGGTACGTTATCGTCCGATTTCCGACCTGAACATTGCAGGAAGTGATGATGATGAGTTTGATGACTTCGAAGAAAATTTACCACGTGCAGTAGTTCAGGCTGTAGAAGAGTGCTTCAAGGATGCAGAAGAAAAAGGTCATCCGGAACATGCAGATATCCTGATCTTTTCAAGTACAGAACAGGAGATTCGCGAACTTCAGGAAACTCTGGAAAAACATGGTCCACGGCATACAGAAATCTTGCCACTGTTCGCACGCCTGGGTTTAGGTGAACAGCAGAAAATTTTTAATCCGGGAGGAAAGGGCCGGCGCATTATTATTGCTACTAACGTGGCAGAAACGGCACTGACTGTTCCTAATATTCGCTATGTGATTGATAGCGGTTTTGCCCGTATTTCCCGCTATAGTTATCGCTCGCGCGTACAGCGCTTGCCGATTGAAGCGATATCGCAAGCTGCTGCAAACCAGCGTAAGGGGCGCTGTGGCCGTATTGCGCCTGGGGTCTGTATTCGTCTGTATAGTGAAGAAGACTTTTTAAGCCGGCCAGAATTTACAGAACCTGAGATCAAGCGGACAAACTTGGCTTCAGTCATTCTGCAAATGCAGAGTTTAGGTTTAGGAAATCTTGAAAATTTTGACTTTATTGAGCCGCCTGACCACCGCCTGGTTAATGATGGACGTAAGCTGCTCATTGAACTGGGTGCACTAAACGAGAAAAAAGCTGAGCTGACTAAAATTGGTCAGATGATGGCACGTATGCCAATTGATCCAAGACTTGCCCGCATGATTCTGGGTGGGGCACACTTCGGTGCGTTAAATGAAGCTCTGATTATTGTGAGCGCACTGGCTGTACAGGACCCACGTGAGCGACCTGCGGATAAACAGACTCAGGCGGATCAGAAACATGCTTTATTTAAAGAAGCTGATTCAGATTTTCTATTTTATTTGAAGCTCTGGTCAACTTTAAAAGGCAACAAGGATAACCAGCTAAGTGAAAATAAACGTCGCGCATTTGCACGTCAGCATTTTTTAAGCTGGCTACGTTTACGTGAATGGAAACAGACTTATAAACAACTTGTTGAACTGGCTGAAGGCTTAAAGCTGAGTTTTAATGATAAACCTGCCAGTTATGAAAACCTGCACCGAGCCCTGCTAACCGGATTACTTTCCTTTATTGCCAACAAGACTGATGAAAAAAATGTCTATATGGCGGTGCGCCAGCAAAAGGCACGAATTTTTCCTGCTTCTGTTTTACATAAGGCGGGTGCATCTTGGGTAATGGCTTTTGAAATGGTAGAAACTTCACAGGTCTATCTACGGACATTGGCTAAAATTGAACCGGAATGGATTTTGCTAGCAGCCCGTGATTTGCTGAAGCATCACTATTTTGAGCCACACTGGTCGAAAAAAACAGGTATTGTAAATGCCTATGACCAGATTTCGCTATTTGGTTTAATTATTGAGCCAAAACGCCTGACCAATTTTGAAAAAGTTGATCAGGCAGCAGCTCATGAGATTTTCCTGCGAGATGCTCTCACAACCGGTAACCTGGGCATTATACCGCCATTTCTAAAACATAACCTGCTTAAACTTGAAGAAGTAGAGCGGGTAGAAGACAAGCTGCGCCGACGTGATCTGGTTGTAGATGAAGAAACTGTCTATCAGTTTTATGCTTCTAAAATTCCTTCTGAAATTGCCAGCCGACGCAGTTTTGAAGACTGGCTGGCTACAGTTGAGGCCAAAGAACCGCGTTTCTTATATGTCGATGAAGAGTCACTCTGGCTGAATGACCGTCCGACTACACAGCAGTTTCCGGATTATCTTCAAAATGGACAGTTACGTTTGGCTGCAAGTTACCGCTTTGACCCAAGCCATGATGAAGACGGGGCTACAGTAAAAATTCCATTACAGGCATTAGCGCAGGTCAATGAAGAGATCTGGTCTTGGGGAATTCCAGGCTGGCGTCAGGAACTGGTTGAGGCCTTGCTTAAATCTTTGCCAAAGGATAAACGACGTAATCTGGTGCCGATCCCGGATACTGCACGCAAGTTGCTGCGTGAGGTACAGGATAAGGATTTGCAGCGTCATGTTCTGAATTATCTGACATTTGCCTTGCGGGGTGAACAGATTACAGAGAAGGATTTTTCAGTTGAACGGATTGATCAGTACCTGATTCCTTTTATCAAGGTAACTGATGAAAAAGGCCGAGTGATTGAAAAAGGACGTGATCTGGCAGAGCTAAAAGCACGTTGCCGTCAGGAAACCCAGCGACCGGTAAAACAGCTGAAAGGTGAATATAAAACTTTTCCGGAAAGCTTTATTTTTGAAGCCACTCAGAAAGTAACAGGCGTAGTGATAAAACAGTATCAGGCTCTGGTTCCGGTAAAAAGCTTTAGTGAGATAGAAGCTAAAGATGAATCAGGTGTTGTTATACAAAGTTTTAATGATCAGGCCGAAGCCATTAAACAGCATCGTGAAGGAGTAATTCGTCTGATTCACATGCAGTTAGGTGACCTGATACGTCAGCTTAAAAAGCAGTTGGGTAAGCCTCTGGCTCTGGCTTATTCGCCATTAGGTGACCGGGCCAAACTGGAGCAAATGCTGGTATATGCGACTTTGCAAATGGCATTAACTGAACTGCCGGTGAATGCCGAAGAGTTCCAGAATGTACTGGCAGAGGTTAAGGGAAATTTCCTGAGTTATGGCCAGCAGGCTTTGGCAGCACTCAGCGATATTTTTATTCAGTGGCAAGATATTCGCCGTAAACTGCTCGTGCTTGATCCGGAAATTTTTGGGCGTAGTATTGATGATATTGAAGATCAGCTTGACCTGATGCAACTGGGCGATTTCGTTTATACCCAGCCGCCTGAGGTATGGGCAGAATTTCCACGTTATTTGAAGGCCTTGGTTCTGCGTCTGGAGCGTTTGCCTAATAACCTGCAACGTGATGAAGCTGCTATTGCCCAGGTTGACCCGTGGATGGACAAGTTATTCAGTGTCCGTAACAATCCGAAATCTATAGACTTTTACTTTATGCTTGAAGAATTACGTATTTCCCTGTTCTCCCAGCCTATGAAGACCAAAATACCTGTTTCTGCAACTCGACTGCAAAAACTATGGGATCGGCTCGGAATCAGTTAAAATACCGTCATTCTTTAAAAGGAGTTTTACATGGGCATCCGCATTACTGGTACTGGCTTGTTTCATCCTGAAAATGTCATTACCAACGAAGAGTTAGTTGAAAGTTTAAATGCTTATGTGGAACAGTATAACCTAGAAAATGCTGAAAAAATTGCTGCAGGTGAACTAGAGCCCCGCCGTGGTTCAAGTGCTGAATTTGTTGAAAAGGCATCAGGCGTCAAGCGTCGTTATGTGTCTGAAAAAACTGGTATTCTTGACCCGAAACGTTTGCGTCCACATTTGCAGGAACGTGCTGATGACCAGCTGTCGTTACAGGCAGAGTGGGGCGTAATTGCTGCCAAGCAGGCGATGGAAAATGCTGGTGTTACACCTGAAGATATTGATGTCGTGATTCTGGCATGTTCAAACATGCAGCGCGCTTACCCGGCAGTTGCTATTGAAATTCAGACTGCTCTGGGAATTCAGGGGTATGCCTATGACATGAACGTGGCATGCTCTGCAGCGACCTTTGGCCTGAAACAGGCTCATGATGCCATTAAGACAGGCGCGCGTCGTGTATTGCTGGTCAATGTTGAAATTACATCTGCGCATTCTGATTTCCGTTCACGTGACAGTCACTTTATTTTTGGTGATGTAGCGACTGCTTCTATTATTGAAAATACAGACAGCAAATCTGGCTTTGAAATTCTGGACACACAACTGTTTACTCAATTTTCCAACAATATTCGTAATAATTTTGGTTTTTTAAATACTAGTGAAAATGCCAATATTGATGACAAGCGTTTCCGTCAGGATGGCCGCAAAGTATTTAAGGAAGTATGTCCGCTGGTCGCAAAAATGATTACTGCTCAACTTGAGAAAAACAGTATTCAGCCTAATGAAGTAAAACGCTTCTGGTTACATCAGGCCAATGCCAGCATGAATGAATTAATCTTGAAGCTGGTAGTAGGCAAAGAAGCAGCCCAGCCAGGGCTTGTTCCGATTATTCTGGATGAATTTGCCAATACTTCTTCTGCCGGGGTCATTATTGCCATGCACCGCACAGCACACGAAGTAAACGATGGTGAATATGGAATTCTGTGCTCGTTTGGTGCAGGTTATTCTGTAGGCTGTATTCTGGTACAAAAGCACGTAGTATAAAAATATCTTGTTAAACTCTTAAGAAGGGTACAGTTTAGGCTGTGCCCTTTTTATTGTATTTGTATAGTGAGTAAAAGGGTAGCTTTAACCCGGTTCAAAGTGCAATCTGATGTTCTTTCAGACATTGTCTTAATACGCTAAATGCTACAAGCATGTCTTTCTCCTTTACACAGGCGAAACCTAGTAGCAGACCAGCTTGTGAGCGGTCTGCATCCGAATAATAGCGTGATAAAGGTCTTACTTTGACACCACGCGAAAGGGCCATTCTGGCAATTGCAACGTCATCACTATGCTCCGGCAGCTTGAGGACCAGGTGTAACCCTGCTGCATGACTAAATTCATGAATAAACTCTGTGCCCAGATAGCGCTCAATCAGTTCAATTAGAAATGCACGGCGTTTACCATACAAAATTCGCATCCGACGGATATGAGCGGCATAATGACCTTCTTGAATAAATTCAGCCAGTGCACGCTGTGTAAGTAAATGCCCGCCCCGATAAAGCTCGGCAGCTACCGTTTTCAGTGATTCGACCAGACTTTTAGGAATGACCATATAACCGATCCGTAGTGCCGGGTAAATCGTTTTACTGAATGTTCCCATATAAATGACGGGCGTATTTTCTTCCAGTCCCTGCAAGGAGGGGAAAGGCTGGCCGGAAAAGCGGAATTCACTGTCGTAGTCATCTTCAATTATCCAGCTGCCGTGATAACGGGCCAGGTCTAACAGTTGCCGGCGTCTGGATACGCTCAAGTGCGAACCAAGCGGATACTGATGTGAGGGAGTAACAAAGATCAGTTTAGGAACGGAAGATGTATGATCAGGAATAAGACCTTCATGATCAACGGGTACCGGGTTAATACACAGTCCATTGATCCGTAAAATATTCCGCGCACCCCAGTATCCCGGATCTTCAATCCAGACCTGATCACCAGCATCGCATAAAGAGCGTGAAACCAGATCTACTGCCTGATGAATACCTTCAGTAATCAGAATCTGGTCAGCCTCACAGCGTACAGAGCGCGCAACCCGCAAATAATCTGCTAATGCCTGTTTAAGTTCAAGACAGCCTCCGTCATTGCTATAGATGAGCCGTGAAATTTCCGGCTGGCGGCTTAAACGGTTCAGAATCCGGCCAAACTCGGCGTGTGGAAATTCGGTAACGTCTGGTGCGCCTGGCACAAAAGCACCCCACTGATAGGGGGATGCGGCTGCACTTTCAAGAAATGCAGTACCACGCTTAGACAGATGCTTTAACTGTTGCTGGTTGGGCTGTTCTGCCAGATGTTCATGTCCCGGTACCGTCAGATAGCTCTCCGGCAGGTTTTCAGCGACCCAGCTGCCACGTCCCGTATGTGCCTGAATATAACCTTGTGCCTGTAAATGCTCATAGGCATTCAAGATAGTATTACGTGAAACCTTGAGTTCATGAGCCAGATCACGCGAAGCCGGTAGCCGTGTTTTAGGCGGTAAAATACCTTCTGTGATGGCATCACGTAAACAGCAGAATACCCGGTGATATAGAGCTCCCTCGGTCTGTTTCTGTAAGCGCTGTAACAGATGGTCTCCTAACAAGCTAAGCAATTGGCTCTCTCCGGTTTATTAAAAATGGCTCTCGTTTCTGGCCCCATAAAGCATGAAATTATAAAACCTTATGGATGGGCCAGCAGGTTCAACCCTGGAGCTGAACATATACTCAGGCTTAATTTACTGAAATTCAAGGGTCTTAAAACAAGCAGGATTGATCAGAAGATGAATCTGAACCCGTTATAAAAGCATAACAGGAAATTAGAAACCTAAGTCATCAAGGACTATAATTTATAAGGAATTCATCATGTCAGAAGAGACCATACAAGGCGCAGTACCTTTTACCGTTGCAGAGTGCAAAGAAGCGCCTGTCAAATCTTTAAGTTTTCTGGAAGGCGTTGCAATGATTGTCGGCACCAATATTGGTGCAGGTATTCTTTCTATAGCCTATGCAGCGCGTAAGGCAGGTTTTATGCCCTTGCTATTCTGGTTAATTGTCGCTGGTATTTTGACCACCATTACCATGCTATATGTTGCCGAGTCAACATTAAGAACCCGGGCACATCTGCAACTAAGCGGCCTGTCCGAGCGTTATGTAGGTGCTTTAGGCTCATGGATTATTTTCGCAGCGGTTTGTGTTAATTCAATGGGTGCATTAATCGCCTATATGAGTGGTAGTGGTGAGCTGCTGAATTCGCTGACCGGCCTGCCAAGGTCACTCGGCAGTCTTATTTTCTTTATTCCCGCGGCAGGAATATTATGGCTCGGATTAAAAGCGATTGGCCGTAGTGAAAAAGTAATCTGTATATGCATGGTTGCTATGCTGGCAATTTTATTCGGTGCGACATTGCTCAATGAAAAAACCCAGTTTGTAAATCTGATGCAGGGCAACTGGATCTATATGATTCCAGTATTTAATGTCGTGGTGTTCTGTTTTTCTGCCCAATATATCGTGCCAGAAATGGCACGTGGTTTTAGTGATAAGCCTGAGCAGCTGCCAAAAGCTATTATTACCGGTATGGTAATTACATTTATTCTGCTGGCTGCGGTACCGATGTCCGTGATTGCTCTTAGTGGTCTGGATAACATTACCCAGGTAGCAACTTTAAGCTGGGGCAAGGTACTGGGTAATTGGGCCTTTTTCTCTGCTAACCTGTTTGCCTTGTTTGCAATGCTGACTTCGTACTGGGGGCTAGGTGGCAGTCTGGTTACAAATATCGGTGATCGTTTTAAACTGGCAATTCATAGCGATATGAAAAAGCGTCTTCTGGTCATGGCCATTGTAACTCTTCCACCATTTTTGCTGGCTTATAGCGGTATGGTCTCTTTCGTTAATGCTCTTTATATCGCGGGAACATTTAGCGGTGTAGTCCTGTCTATCATGCCCATGCTTATTTTAAAAGGTGCGCGTGCGCGTGGAGATATTCAACCTTCATGGACATGCAGCTCTGCCATTACTCACCCGGGCATTAAAATTCTGATTATTCTTATCTATTTTGCCAGTGCTGTTTATGCTATTGCTGCATTATTCAAATTATTGCCAGCTGGCTGGTAATTTTTATTGTTTCTAAACCTTAACTGCTCATTTATGAAACCGGTAAAGCGATTTGCTTTACCGGTTTTTAATGATTTTAAGCTGGAGAAAACTATTTATATTTCTTAAATAAAATATTAAAAAGACACCATTTTACCTGGATTCATTAAAGCTCCCACACCATAAGCACTTTTTGCAATTGGAATCACAACAGGGGCCAGAGTGCGCGCAAACAGGATGTTGGCATGATCAATCTGAGTGAGCATTTTAAAATCACTGGATTGACCAATAAAATCTGCTGCAATGGCTTTACCAATACGCACAGTCTGGGCAACACCATGCCCACTCCAGCCATGCACGGCATAAATTGGAAACTTGCTCCCGAACTTACGACTGTCTACAGCACCATTGACTGTCAAATCAGTAGTACCACTCCAGGCAAAATCGATTTCAACCTGCTTGAGCTGTGGGAAAACTGTATGAATACGATTTTTTAAATAGTTCAAGGTCTTCTCTGGTGACCAGCAGCTACCTGTACCTTGTCCGCCAAACAACAACCGGTTCTGTGTGACCGGGCGATAATAGTCAATCTGAAATTGGGTGTCGTAAACCGGATGCTCCTCAGGCAGAAGCTCATGAATATCAAGCTCAAGCGGAGCAGTGGTACTAACGTAAGTATAGAAGGGAAGCGTCGTCTGTTTTTTCTGTGGAAGCAACTTAAATGATGCATGATGTACAGCCATCACTACACTTTTGCGTGCCTTGACTGTACCGGTTGTTGTTCTGACATACACGCCGTCTTCGGCTTCTTCAATTGTAATTACTTCAGTCTGTTCATACACGGTACCCCCATTTTTGCAGAAGGCATAAATCAGGCCACGGTTTAGAGCAAGTGGATGAATCTGGCCGCCTAACTCATCAATCAGTCCGCCGGTATAATAGTCTGATTTAATATATTCACCTAATTCGTGTTTACCTACAATGCGTGTATGGTCTTCACCGAGATATTTACGGGCGTCTGCACCTTGGGTAAGACCAACCAGATGACCTTGATGAACCGCAGCAGTAATGTGTCCTCGTTTTCGTTGAAAATCCAGACCGTATTTTTCAGAGATTTCATCAATTAACTGCATAGCCTCTGTAGAAGTAAAATGCCAGAGTTTTTTTGCATCTTCATAGCCAAAATGTTCTGCCATTTCACCCGCTTCCCAACGGGCTAGACCAGGTGTCAACTGGCCACCATTACGCCCCGAAGCGGCACTACCAACACGATTTTTCTCAAGTACAACAGTTTCGACCCCCTGTTCAGCCAGATGTAATGCAGTAGAGGCGCCTAACAGGCCTGAACCAATGACAACCACATCACATTCACAATCAGTTTGCAGGACATTAAATTCATGCCAGTCTGCCAGAGAGCTTTCATAATAATTGGCCGGGTGGTCAGCTTGTAGATGACGAGGATTAACCCAGTTCCATTCTTTACCTGCCTGTTGAGTGGTTGACGGCTTAAAAACAACATCATTTAATATTATAGGTTTAGATATATTTAACATGGCTTCTGACCTCAATGAATTAATAAACATTGCTGATAGCAATATTCTGCTTTTTAAATTTTTTGTAAAAGAAAACGGAGATACCGGCCAATAACCAGATACAACCAAATATCAAGGAGGAATGATCCAGATTGAACCAGAGGCACAAGATGGCACAGACTGAAATAAATGGTAAAACCAGGTTGAGGAACTTATTCTTGAGTCCTGTGCGTTGCTGCTTTTTAATATAAAATTGCATAAATACTGAGAAATTCACTGCAGTAAAGGCAACCAGAGCACCGAAACTGATCAGGCTAACGACTTGGGCGAGATCCAGAAAAGCTGCACTCATTGAAATGAGGCCGACAAATAATACCGAAAAAAGTGGCGTACCGAGTTTAAAGTGAACTGCACCAAAGAATTTACGCGGAAAAATACCATCTCTGCCCATAATATGCAAAAGCCGCGAGGCACTGGCATGGGTAGCAAGGCCGGAAGCAAAGGTATTCATAATCTGCCCACACAGGAAAACCGACTGAAAAAAGGCTCCACCTACATAAAGCACAATTTCTGGCAGGGCTTCACTCGGATTATTGAAACGGACATTGCTGGGAAAATAAAGCTGGATAAACCAAGATGCACTAATAAAGATCAAACCGCCAATAAGGGTGGTCATCAGTACCGCACGCGGGATATTCCGCTTCGGGTCTTTGGTTTCA
Source organism: Acinetobacter sp. UBA6571 (assembly GCF_002434085.1). Lineage (NCBI taxonomy): Bacteria > Pseudomonadati > Pseudomonadota > Gammaproteobacteria > Moraxellales > Moraxellaceae > Acinetobacter > Acinetobacter sp. UBA6571. The sequence goes on from NZ_DJJJ01000041.1 coordinate 14,059, forward strand.
GCAGATAATGTCGTGACTGCATCAAACCCTAAGAATGAAAAACACAAAATTGATGCGCCAGCGATAAGTGGTAAAAGCTCATGATCTCCATTCCATAAGGGCGTAAGAGTCAGAACATGCTCATAACCCTGAGAAGAGCCTATACCCTGAATTACCAGATAAACAAATATAACCATGAGAATAATAGGCGCAAAAACAAAAACCAGACTTAAGTTGGCTAATATGTTGATACGAAAACAATTCACCAGAGTGACAACACTTGCAGAAATCATGACCCAAGCCCAATAAGGAACATCTGGAATCAGGGCAGTGAGGTAAATGGAAGCGAGTAATACATTAATGAGCGGAAGCAGGAGATAATCCAGCAGCGCGCACCAGCCAACAAAAAAGCCGTATTGTGGACCACAGCTTTCAGCAGTATAGGTATATGCTGAACCTGCTTTTTCAGATTCACGACTAAAACGCGCATAACTCCATGCAGTTAGCACCATTGCAATTAATGCCAGTATATAAGCTAAAGGTACGTGTCCATCGGTAACACCCGAAACGATGCCAAAGGTATCAAATACCGTCATCGGAGTCATGTAGGCAATACCAATAATAATGACTTGCCAGAGGGTCAGTTTTTTTAAATTTACAGTAGTTTTTTCCATATTATAAAAGCCCTTATATTTCTGTTTGCTACCCTGCAATTTTTAAGCCAGTCAATGATATGTTGCTGATATAAATAAAATAAGCATAAAGAATATGTGCCCAAACTTTTAAGTTCAGGTTCTTGTAATTTATAAGGTGGCTTGGCTTCTAATCAGAGGCTTAATTTAAAGCCTTTACCCATAACTGGTTTAAAGCTATAAAACCAGTAGCTGCAAGGGCTGGGATGACCGCACAATTGTACTAGCCATAGGCGTATGTCTCACCAGAGTACCCGTGCGAAAACCTTTTGTGTTGGAGGTAATTACACGGGCTGTATCATTAATAATCACAGCAGCCTGCTTGATTTTGCGGAGGCCAGGCAGAAAAACCTTTTCAAGTGAAGAGACCAGTAAGTCAATAGCAATTACCCCTACAAACTGGCTTTGTACCATTACGGGATAGGCTGTGGTAATCGTGTAGGCACCGTTACAGATATAGTCGACATAAGGCCCCTGAATATAGGGCTGCTTGCTGCATGCTGGCTGTTGAAACCAGTCAAAGGAGCGGAAATCGAGAAAACGCTGGGCATTCTGGTAGTTTTCAAGTTTAGCCTGTTGCAGTTCATCACCTTTTTTAAACCACCATTCCAGTGTCCAGTAATCTTTTTCTTCCTGGTTTTCGGGAGTATATCCTGCAAAACCAATCCCATGTGTATAAGTCGATTTTCCTAATGCAGCCTTAATTTCATATTGTAAAGCTTGACGCTCCTCAGTCGACAGTTTAATACCGCGACCCGGATCTATCATACGTCGAGATAAAATATGGCTGGTCTGCTGGGCCAATTGCTGTGCAGTTGAAGTGGTCTCACTTATAACCTGCTCGAGTAACATCTGGAGCTGTTCTATATATAATTCTGTTTTCATTCCTTTATATCCTTGTCCTTGTTATTTCACCGTCTGGATAGGAACATGCAAC